>JAEYPG010000098.1 GCA_023410975.1 Pseudomonadota bacterium | reverse complement strand
TGGCCGTCACCACGCGCACGCGCGCCAGCGCGCTGCCTGCGGTGCCGACCATCGCCGAGGCCGGCGTCCCGGGCTACGAGCTCGCGCCGTGGTACGCCGTTTACGTGCCCGCGGCCACGCCGCAACCCGTGGTGGCCAAGCTCAACCAGGCGCTGCTGGACGCGCTGCGCAAGCCCGAGGTGCGGCAGCGGCTGGCGGCCATCGGCGCCGAAGCGGTGGGCAGCACGCCGGAGGCGCTGCGCGCCCACCTGCAGTCCGAGATGGACAAGTGGGGCCGCGTGATCGCCGAGCGCGGCATCCGGGCGGACTGACGCCGCCGGCTGCCAGGACGCGCGCTATCGACACGCCCCGGCACAGGGGCCGGCCGGCAACACGCGGCCCCAGAGAAGTTGTATGGAGACAAGCATGGGCATTCGCCTTCGCACCGGCGCGTTCGCGCTGGCGGCCGCGGCACTGTGGAGCGCGGTGGCGCCGGCTTCGGCCGCCGACCAGCGCCCCAACGTGCTGCTGATCGTGGCCGACGACCTCGGCTACTCGGACATCGGCGCCTTCGGCGGCGAGATCGCCACGCCGCATCTCGACCAGCTCGCCCGGACGGGACTGCGCCTGAACCAGTTCTACGCGTCGCCCTTCTGCTCCCCGACGCGCGCCATGCTGCTGTCGGGCGCCGACAACCACCGCGTGGGCTTCGGCAGCATGAGCGAGCTGATGACGCCGCAACAGCGCAGCCACCCCGGCTACGAGGGCTACCTCTCCGAGCGGGCGCTGACCTTCCCGCAGCTGCTGCGCGACGCCGGCTACCACACCTACATGGCCGGCAAGTGGCACCTGGGCACGAAGGAGGAACACGCGCCTTCGAACCGGGGCTTCGAGCAGTCCTACGCCATGCTCAACGGCGGCGCGGGCCACTTCGACCAGACGGGCATCATCACCCAGGACCGCGACAAGGCGCCCGTCGCCTACTACCGCGACAACGGCAAGGACGTGAAGATCCCCACCGAGGGCTTCTACTCCAGCGAGTTCTTCGCCTCGAAGCTGATCTCCTACATCGACGCCAACAAGGCCGACGGCAAGCCCTTCTTCGGCTATCTCGCCTTCACCGCGCCGCACTGGCCGCTGCAGGCGCCCGACGAGTACATCCGCAAGTACGAAGGCAAGTACGACGTGGGCTACGACGTGATCCGCGAGCGCCGGCTCACGCGCATGAAGGCGCTGGGCCTGGTGCCCAAGGACATGCAGCCCTACGTCGGCAATGCGGTCTGGCCGCGCTGGAGGCAGCTCACGCCGCAGCAGCAGCGCATCGAGTCCAAGCGCATGGCGGTGTACGCGGCGATGGTCGAATCCATGGACGCGCAGATCGGCCGCGTGCTGGGCTACCTGAAGCACACGGGCCAGCTGGACAACACGGTGGTGGTCTTCCTCTCCGACAACGGCGCCGACGGCAACACGGTGCTGGACGAGGGCGCCACGCGGGAGTGGGCGCACAGGCACGCCGACAACAGCATCGAGAACACCGGCCGGCGCGGCTCCTTCGCCGAGTACGGCCCGGGCTGGGCGCAGGTCGGCTCCACGCCCTTCAACATGTACAAGGCCTTCATGTACGAAGGCGGCATCGCCGTGCCGGCCATCTTCAGCCTGCCGGGCACGCGCCAACCAGGCTCGATCGCGAACGCCCCGGCGCACGTGACCGACATCGCGCCCACCGTGCTGGAGCTGGCCGGCCTGCGTCCGCCGGGCGCGAGCTACCAGGGCCGCGAGGTGGTGCCCATGGACGGGCGCTCGATGCTGGGGCTGCTCACGGGCCGGCAGCCGGTGGTGCACGAGGAGTTCCTGCGCGGCTGGGAGTTCAACGGCCGGCGCGCGCTGCGCAAGGGCGACTGGAAGATCGTGCTGGCCAACAAGCCCTGGGGCACCGGCCAGTGGCAGCTCTTCAACGTGGCCCAGGACCGCTCCGAGCTGCAGGACCTGGCGAAGAAGCATCCGGCCAAGCTCAAGGAACTGGTCGCCGAGTACGACCGCTACGCGCGCAGCAGCGGCGTGGTGGAGTTCGAGGGCCTGGCCGAGCGTCCCGGCTACAGCAACGGCCGCAAGTACTACGAGGACCTCAATGAAGGCCACTGAAGCCGCCGCCCGGTGGGCGGTGGCTGCCGTGCTGGCGCTGGGCGGCGCCAGCGGCGCATCGGCCACGGGCAGCAAGGCGGCCGGGCAGGACGGCCCCTTGTGCCGCGGCTATGCCGGCCTGCCCGAGGGCTTCGGCCCGGCCGCCGGCAGCGCGCCCAACCGCGCCGGGCTGGTGGCGGTGAAAGGCGGCACCTTCACCATGGGCTCGCGCGACGGCTACCCGGAGGAAGGGGAGCCGCAGCGCAAGCGGGTGCGCGACTTCTGGATCGACCGCCACGAGGTCACCAACGCCCAGTTCGCGGCCTTCGTGAAGGCCACGGGCTACGTGACGCGCGCCGAGCGCCCGCTGGACGCCTGGGCCTACCCCGGCGTGCCGCGCGAGCGCCTCGTGCCCTCGTCGGTGGTGTTCGTGCCGCCACAGCAGCCGACGGCCGCCTACGGCTGGTGGAAGCTGGTGCCGGGGGCGGATTGGCGCCATCCGCGCGGGCCGGGCAGCGACATCGAAGGCCTGGAGAACCACCCCGTGGTCCACGTCGCCTTCGAGGACGCCCAGGCCTATGCGCGCTGGCTGGGGCGCGAGCTGCCGACCGAAGCGCAGTGGGAATACGCCGCGCGCGGCGGGCTGGAGGGCGCCGCCTATCCCTGGGGCA
>JAEYPG010000087.1 GCA_023410975.1 Pseudomonadota bacterium | reverse complement strand
GGGGGGGCCCGCCCCCCGCGGGGGGGGGGGCCCTGGGGGGGGGCGCCGCTGCCGCTGATGCGCCAGGAATGGATCTCGATGAGCCACCGCCTGCAGGCACAGACCCTCGTGATCCGCGCCCCGGGCGAGCCCGCGGCGGACATGACGCCATCCCGACCGGGAGCTGCCCATGCCGTATGAGACCCTGCTGGACGTGATCCGGGACCCGCTGTTTGCCGCCACCGACCTGGCGCTGCGGCGCGGCCAGCACATCAGTGCCGACAGCGACCCGTTCGCCTACGAGTTCCTGGACACGACCCGGGAACACGTGGAGGAGTTCTACGCCGCCTACGGCGTGCAGCTGGTGTGCGGCCGGGAGGGCTACTTCTACCTCGTGCCCGACCGCAACCTCGTGCCGGCGCCCCTGGGCAGCCGGCACTTGTCGATGCTGGAGATGCTGGCGGGCCAGGCGCTGGCGCTGATGCGCCTGGAACCCAAGTGGCTCGCCACGGGCGGCCGCATACCGGACGCCAAGGTGCTGGAGCTGCTGGAAAACCTGCTCGGCCCCGAGGCGCTGCTCAAGCTGTCCCGGCCACGCCGGCGCGGCCGCGACGACGAGCAGGACGCCAAGAAGCTGCGCGAGAACCTGGGCACCGCGCTGAACACGCTGGAGCGGCTGGGCTTCCTGCGGCGCGAGGGCCGCGGCGAGAACGCCACCGTGACGCCGCTGAAGTCGATCATGCGCTTCGCCGATCCGGTGCGTTCCAGCGAGCCGCTGGACGAGGCCCTGGCGCGGCTGATCCGCGAAGGCGAGATCGAGGACATCGCCGAGGAAGCGCCCGACGCCGCCGAGGCCGGCGACAGGTGAGGCGCCCTCCCCTCGCACCTGCCCGGCACGCCCCTCTCCAGGAAAGCAGCCCATGAGCCCCACGCATGCCTATGCACGCCGCTTCGTCATGGCCAACTGGCGCGGCATCCTCTTCCACTGCTTCGACATCGACCGGCACCTCACCGGGCTGCAGGGCCAGAACGGCTCGGGCAAGACGACCGTCATGGCGGCCTACATCACGGCCATGGTGCCCAACCAGCGGCTGCTGAACTTTCCCAACATCACCGCCGACGGCTCGTCCGCCAAGGGCGACGCGGGCCTGTGGGGCCGGCTCGAGGACGGCCCGGCCTACACGCTCATCGAGTGGGTCACGCCGCGCAATCAGGTCCTGTGGGCCGGCGTGGCGCTCACCCGCGGCAACATGCCGTCCATCGAGATGAAGCCGTTCATCGTCGAGGGGCTGCCCGAGGTCGTGAGCCCCTACGACGCCTTCATCGTGCGCCAGGGCCACACCGCCCTCGTGCCCCCGCTGCCGCGGCTGCGCGAGCACCTGACGGTCATGGGTGCGCGCGTGACCGTCCAGCGCACCGTCGCCGACTACATGCGCTGCCTCTACGAGCAGGGCATCACGCCCATGCAGATGGCCACGCACGAGGAGCAGGAGCGCTTCTACCGCGTGCTGTCCACTTCCATGGCCGGGTCGTCGCTGTCGTCGCTGGCCTCCACCGGGCTGCGCGACTACCTGCTGCCCGAGGACGCGACGCTGGAGCGGCGCGTGCTCAACATGCGCAACAGCCTGGAGCAGTGCCGGCTGACCAGGCGCGAGCTCGAGCATGCGCAGGCCGCGCACGCGGAGATCCTGGGGCTGCACGAGGCGGCCTGGGGCATGGCGTCCTGCGCCTACTTCGGCGCCACGGGCCGTGTCGCGCAGGTCCACCAGGGCTGGAAGGAGCAGGCCCGGTCCACCCGGGACAAGATCCGCGAGGTAAGCGAGCTGGAGCGCCAGGTGCACCTGCTGCAGGATGCCCACGAGCAGCTACAGGGCCGGGCTCGCGAGCTCAAGGGCCTGCGGGATGCGCGGGCCGAGGCCTGCAGCCGGGCGGAGCAGGCACGCGAGACCCGGCTGCGCCTGGAAAAGGCCCAGGTGCGGCACGACGAGACCGGGGCTGCCCGGCACGAGGCCGAACGGCTGCGGGCGGATGCCCGCCGCGCGCTGGAAGAGGCCCGCATCGAGAACGACGCGGCGCTGGCCGCCTCCACGGACCTTGCGCGGCAACTGGCCGACATGGAGCAGGCGGTGGAAGCCCTGATCCAGAAGGTCAACCTGCTGCGCGCCGCCCGCAGGAAGCTCGCGGCGGCGCAGCAGGCCCTTGGCCGGACGTCGGTCGGAGCGCACAACGCCGACGCGCTCAGGATCCGGCTGCAGGACGAGTACGACCGCCTCACCGGCCAGGCGGCTGCCATGCAGGCCGAGCTCGACGCATTCGAGCGCACGCGCCAGGACTTCCATGCGGCGCTGGACCGCGTGCACACCATCGCCCGGGCCGAGGGCACCGAGCCGCCCGCGGCGCACGAGGCGCACGCCTGGGCTTCACGGCTGGACGCGCGGCTGCGGGACCATGAGTTCGCGGCCCAGCACTTCGAGCGGCTCGCCACCGAGCTGGCACAGGCGCGGCAGAAGGCGCACGAGCAGTCGCATGTCCGTGCCAAGGCCGCGGCGCTGGACATCGGCGACGGCCAGGCGCTGCGCGAGGCCCTGGGCCGCCTCAACGACGAGGCCCACCGGCTGGAGGCGCAGCGCAGCGTGCAGCAGGCCGAGCTCCGCCGACTCGAAGCCAGCCTGGTCCGCTCCAGGGCGGCCCTGCCGAATCTCGCGGAGTCCGTTCGCCTGCACGAGCTGGGACAGAAGCACCGCCTGGCGGTGCGGGCAGCGTTGCCGCGGGCCGCGCTGCCGGGCTCGTTCCAGGAGCTGCGGGTGCTGAAAGACCAGTTGCAGCGGACCATGCAGGAGCGATGGACCGCACGCACGGCCGCGGAGTCCGCCGAGCGCGCCACGCAGGCGCGGCTGCACGGTCTGCGCGAGAGGGCCGGCGACGTGGACGCGGCCGTGGGCTCGGTGGCGGAGCATCTCGACGGCCACCTGCTGGCGAGCCACTTCGACGAGCTCACCGCCGAGGAGGCCGCGGCCACCGAGGCCCGGCTCGGCCCATGGGTGCAGGCCATCGTCGTCGGTGACCCGATGGCCGCAGCCCACCAGGCCGCGCAGATCGGTGAGCGTCCCGACACGCTGCTGCTGCTCAGCGAGGACGCGGCCCGCGCGCAGCGGGAGGCCCTCGCGCTGGGTGACAGCGAGCTCGTGAGCGAGCGCTCCGGCGGGGCCTTCGAGGGCCTGCGGCTCACGCGGCGCCCGCAGCGTCCGGTGCTGGGCCGAAAGGCGCGCGAGCAGGAGATCGCCCGGCTGGAGGAGGAGTTCGCGCGGCAGCGGCAGCACCTGGCGGCACTGCGCGACGAGACGATCTCGATCGAGAAGGCCATGGCCATCGTCAACGAGTGGATCGGCGTGGGCCCCGACGCCTGGGCAGAGGATCCGTTGCCGGCGCTGATGGCGGAGGAGGCCCGGGTGAAGCAGCTCACCCTGGCGATCCAGCAGGCGCAGTCCCTCCTCGGCCGGCTGCAGGACGAGACCACGCAGGCCACGGCCCGCAAGCGCCGCCTCGGCGAGATCGAGCCGTTCCAGGCGCTGCTGGATGCCCCGGACTGGGCACACGAGGCACAGCGGCTCGACGCAGCGAGCCGGATGGCCCGACAGGCCCGGAAATGGCTCGACCAGCATGCGGCCGCGGCGCGACAGGTCGTCTGCGCCCTCTATCTCCTGGCCCGCGTGCCCGACGAGGCTGTGCGAGAGCGGCTGCACGAGCAGGCAGGCCGCCTCAAGGCCGAGCGCGAGGCCACGGGCGAGCGGCTCACGCTGCTGGGCGAGCTGGTGCTGTGCCTGCCGCACCTGCAGTACGCCGCGCACGAGCAGACCTACGAGCAGAACGCCAGCATCCGCACCGCACTGAGGGAGCAGATCGAGCCGGCACGGCAGCGCTGCGACGCGGCCCGGGCCGTCTACGGGCTCTCTCGCACACGCGCCGACGAAGCCCAGGACAGTTTCAACCGGGCCGACGCCGTCCATCAAGCGGCACGCGCCAGCCGCGACGAGCTCGCCCTGCAGCTGGAGGCGTCGGGACTCGTGGGCTCCCAGGCCGAGTGCGACATCGCCCGCCACGCCCTGCGCGAGGCCGAGCAGGCACTGGAGAGAGCCGGCAGGGAAAAGGACGAGCAGTTCCTGCTGCTGGACCGCACGCGGACGCGCCATGCTCAGGAGAGCGCGTCACTGGAGGACAAGCGTCGGGAGCTGCACACGCGGCTGGCCACGCTGCGAGCCGAGCGCAGGACGCGCAACGAGCTGCGTGCGCTGGTGGAGCAGCTCAGGTACCGCGGCCGCATCGACTCCGAAGCCAACCGGCAGCAGTACTTTCCGCATGGCAACCCCATCAACGCCTTCCAGGCCTCGCGCAACCACGGCTCCATCCTGCTGGAGCGACTGCGCCGCAGCGACCTCCACGCCGAGGTCGAGGCGCTGGTGGGCCCGCGTGACGAGGGCTTCGGCGACGAGGCGAGCCGCGCCATGCGCACCCTGCGCGCGCTCTCGCGCGTGCAGCGCCACATCGAGCTGCGCATCCCGCGCAACCTGGCCACCAGCGACGATCCGCAGACCGCGCTGCTGCAGATGAAGGACAAGATGGAGGAGTTGCGCCGGCAACTGGAGGCCCACGAGCAGCAGCTGCGCGAGCGCTCCAGGGGTGTGGCCGACGGCATCCGGGCCAAGCTGCGCACCGCCACGGCGCTCGTGTCGCGCCTGAGCCGCGAGCTGGAGCAGGTGAGCTTCGGTTCGATCCGGGGCGTGCGTATCGTGCGCGAGGAGGTGCCGCGCATGGTCGAGATGCTCAAGGCGCTGGAAGACGAGGAGAGCCGCTCGCTCTTCGACACCGACATGCCGCTGGACGAGGCGCTGGCCCGGATGTACGAGCGCATCGGCGGTGGCCGCGTGGCGGGCTCGCTGCTGCTGGACTACCGCGCCTACATGACGCTGCGCCTGGAGATCAGGCGCATCGGCGGCACCTGGGATGCAGCCAAGGGCGTGTCCACGGGCGAGGCCATCGGCATCGGCGCGGCCATCCTGGTCATCATCCTGCGCACCTGGAACGACCAGGCCCGGCGCATCAGCGGCAGCAGCATGGGGCGCTCGATGCAGCAGATCTTCCTCGACGAAGCCAACCGGCTCGACCAGGAGGCCCTGGGCACCTTCACCGATTTCTGCGAGCGCATGGGTGTGCAGGCGCTGGTGGCCGCGCCCGAACTGGACAAGCCCCGCAAGTCCACCGTCTTCGTGCTGGAGCGCGGCATGGCGGGCCAGCGCGAGCACGTCACCATCCGCGGCCAGCGCATCACGGCATGAACTGGGAGAGCGACGAGCTGCGGGCCGCGGCACTGCGGCTGCTGCTGGGCGGCAACCTGCGCCGCACGCTCAGCTGCGCCGACCTGGTGGACCAGCTCGACGACGCCGGGCTGGTGCTGCCCACGCGCCGGCGCGACGAATACGTGCTGAACCCGCGGCGCACGGACGAATACCGGCGCTACCTTGGCGCCCGTTGGCCCGGATACGCGGAGGTGGCACTGGCGTTCACCGGCCGTGCAGGGGAGTTGTCGGTTGCAGCCCTGCACGCGCTGCGGCGTGCCGATCTCCCCGCGCCCACCGGACGCACCCTGCTCAATCGAAAGACCTGGGCTGCATGGGCCAGTGCTCACTCCAAGGCGACGGAGGCCCCGCACCCGGAAGGCGTGACGCTGACCAGCGATGACGTGCTCCGGATGCGCGTCAACGACGGGCTCGTCCTGCGCAGCGCCGAGGGCCGCGAGCAGGACCTGGCGTCCCTGCAGGCCCTCGCCACCGAGGTGGTCCTGCCCGAGCGCAGCTTCGGCAGGCACTGGACCTTGACCGGGCAGCTGCCCGTGCTGGCCGTGACCGTGGAGAACCAGGGTGCCTTCGTGGACGCGCCGCTGCCAGCGGGCATGCTGCTCATCCACGCCCCCGGCTGGAACAGTGGCCTGGCAGGACAGGTGATGGCCCGGCTGCCGGCCTCGGTTGCCTGGTGGCATTTCGGCGACCTGGACCCGAACGGGCTTCGCATCGGACTGAGCATGCGAGCGGCCGGACAACCGGACAGGCAGCCCGTGCTGTGGATACCCGAAGTGGCGTCGCAGCTCCTGGAAAGCCATTCCCTGCCTCGTTCGACGCCGTGGCCGCTGCGGGACGTTCCCGCCCACCTGCTGAGCCATCCCACCGTGGCCTGGCTCGCCAGCCGGGGCCGGTGGCTGGAGCAGGAAACGATGGTGCTCATGCCGGCGTTCGAGCAGGAGTTTTCCGACGCGGTCAGCAGGCTTTCGCGGGCAGCTTCATGACGGTCCGCCACCAGTTGCCGGACTGCCCTTGCTCCACAAGTCGGAAGGTGAGTTCAGCTTGAGCCGGTGTTGTCGGCACCAGTACCTAGAAGTGCTAGCCTGGCAGCGACAAGGGCGTTTCCATGTACACCACGCGACTCCTCGATATGGGCCACTCGGTCGTCCTACCCGTCCCGCCTGAACTGCTGGAACGGCTGGGGCTGCAGCCCGGGATGGCCGTGAGCATGGTGGCGGACGGCAAGCGCCTGATCGTCGAGGCGGCACCGCGGCCACGCTATGTCCTCGATCAACTGCTGGCCCGGTGCGACCCCACGGCCGAGACCAGCGTGGACGATTGGAAGTGGATCGAGGCCCGGCCCGTCAGGGGTGAGTTGCTCTGATGGAGTGCGGCGCCGTTTGCCGGATCTTGCTCGAGCCGACCACGGAACTTGATCAGCGAGGCACTCGGCGGTGCTGACGTTTCCCAGGCACCTTTAGCCGGGTCACCTGTGGGCCGGCCGTGCGGCTTGTCACCAGCGGCAGCACTTGGTGCCATGTGCCGGGAAAAATTCACACAACAGTCTGCCTGAGGGCGCTTTACCGTAAAGCACTCGCCCGGCGTTCTCGGTTGATGGGATCACCGATGACAAGCCGCACGCCGATCGGGCTCTGCACAGGGGATGCTTTACCGTAAAGCGCCCAGGCAGTGTGGCGGCGCTTTTATCCCGAAGCGGGTGTTCAAGGGACAAAGAAACCCAGGCTGCACGAGGGGCGCTTTACGGTAAAGCGCCCCGAAGGACGGCCGTTCGCCAGGCGCGGTCA
>JAEYPG010000044.1 GCA_023410975.1 Pseudomonadota bacterium | reverse complement strand
GCGCGTTCCTGCAGCGCGGGCGGCACGGCGGCATCCGGCTGCGCCTCGCCCTGCGCCACCGGGACGGCCTCGTGCACCTGCACCTGATCGCTCACGCAGCGGAAGTGCTGCTGCAAATCCTCCAGCGGCGCGCCGCTGAGCAGCAGCACGTTGAAATTGCAGTCGTAGCAGTCCCACAGCGTGAGGGCGTCGCCCGTGGGCCAGGGCGTGCGCGGCAGCACCTGCACGTGCAGCAGCCCCGGGGCGGTCACGGCCAAGCGCCACGGGTCCTCGCCCTTGAAGAAGCAGCCGGCCTCCGGCTCGTAGCTCAGGGCGACGGCGGCGGGGTGCGCGGCACGGGCGCCGGCATCCAGCAGCGCCAGCCAGCGCGGCGGCTCCGCAGTGGGGGCCGGTGCCGGCGTCGCCAGCGGTGCGGGCGTGGGCGCGGCCGCCGCACCCGCCAGCAGCGCGCGCAGCGACTGGGCTAGGTGTTCGGCGCGGCCGGGGTCGGTGATCCGGCCGGCCTGCTCCACCTGGTCCACCAGCAGCACCACGTGGTCCATGGCGTCCAGCAGCGCATCTGAAAGCTCCACGCTCCAGGCCATGCGGCCGTCGCGCACACGGTCGAGCAGATCCTCGGCGGCGTGGACAACATGCTCCAGCGGCTTGAGCTCGAACAGGCCGCAATTGCCCTTGAGCGTGTGCACGTTGCGGAACAGGTCGCCCAGCAGCGCGGCATCGCCGGGTTGGCGCTCCACGTCCAGCAGGCGCTGGCCGATCGTTTCCAGGCACTCGCGCGCCTCCTGGACGAACTGGTCCAGCAGCTCGGCGGCGTTCATCGTTGGGCTCCTTGCGCCGCGCGCAGCGCGGCGGCGCGGTCCCCCAGCAGCAGCGCAGCCGTGAGCACCAGCGTGTGCGGCAACGCGGGCTTGATCAGGTAGTCGTTGGCGCCGGCGCCAAAGGCGGCGTCGCGGTCGTGCGGCTGGGCCTCGGTGGAGACCATTACCACCGGTGCCTGGTGGCGCAGCGGCAGGCGGCGCAGCTCGCGCACGAACGTCAGGCCGTCGAGCTTGGGCATGTTGATGTCCACCACGTAGAGTCCGAAGCGCTCGTCCTGACCCTGCGCATGGATGCGCTCCAGCGCCTCAACGCCGTTGCAGGCCTCCTGCGTATGCCAGCCCGCGTCGTCCAGCAACTTGCGGTGGTAGAGCCGCACCGTGGCGGCGTCGTCTATCACGAGGATGCGGTGCATGACGGGTCGTGGACGGGTTTTTGATGGACCAGCGCGTCGGGAAAGCGGCGCACCTGGAAAAGGTTGGAAATGCGGCTCATGGACTCCGAGTGGCCCAGGCAGATGAAGCCGCCGGGCGACATGGCGTCGTACAGGGCGTCGGCAGCCACGCGGCGCGATAGGTCGTCGAAGTAGATGAGCAGGTTGCGGCAGAAAACGATGTCGATGTCGCGAAAGCGCCGCGTCTCGCCCGGCTGCGTGAGGTTGACGTGGCTGAAGTCCACCGACTCCACGAGCTCGTGGCTGATGCGCCATTGCCCATCCGGCAGCGGCTTGAAGTACTTCTTGAGGTAGTCCGGCGGCAACTGCGCCACCGAGCGCTGCGAGAACACGCCGCAGCGCGCGGCCTGCAGCACCTTCGTGTCGATGTCGGAGGAGAGGATCTCCACGTCCCACGCCTGAATGCCGGCCCAGCGCTCCAGCAGGTAGATGGCGATGGAATAGGGCTCCTCGCCCGTGGACGAAGGAACGGACCAGATGCGTATGCGCTCGCCCGGCGCCTTGCGCGCAGCCACCGCGTCCATGAGGTGGTTGACGAGGCAGTCGAACTGGTAGGCCTCGCGAAAGAAGTAGGTCTCGTTGACCGTCATCGCGTTGGTGAGCTGCTGCATCTCGTGGCCGGAGGCCTGCAGCCGCAGCGTGACGAAGTAGTCGCGAAAGCTCCCGGCCCCGGTGGCAGCCATGCGCTCCAGCAGCCGCTTGTCCACGAAGTAGCGCTTGGAGGCGTCGAAGCGTATGCCGGTGCGCCGGTAGAAGAACTCGGCGAACTTCTCGAAGTCGGCGGCCGTGATGGCTGGCGCAGCCGTGGCGGACGGGGACGGCATGGCCACGTTCATGCGCCCTCGATGCGTTCGACGGCCAGCGCCGCGGCAAAGCCGATGAAGGGGTCTTGCGGGAAACGCGCTGCCAGCGCGCGCAGCGCCGGCAGCGTGTCCAAGCCGCCCACCTCTGCCGCCACTTCCAGCGCAGCGCCCACCACGTTGGGCTCGGTTTCGCCTTCCAGCACCTGCGCGATCCACTGCGGCACCTGCGGGTGCGGCAAGGCGCCGAGCAGGTTGACGGCGAAGATGCGCACGTCCGCGTCAGCGTCGGCCAGCAGTGCCTGCACATGCGGCACGGTGGCATCTGGCAGTTGCGCCAGCAATTCGATGGTGCCGTTGCGCAGCGCCGGCTCCTCGCTGCGCAGCAGCGGCAGCACGCCCGCCACCACCGGCTCGCCACCCAGGCGGGCCAGGCTGGTGAACAGCGCCTCGCGCACGCTGGCATCCGTCTCGCGCACCAGTTGCACGCACAGAACCGGCGCGGCATCGGCCGTATCGGCCTCGGCCAGGTCGCGCGCGGCCCAACGGCGCACGGCGGCGTCGGCATCGGCCAATTGGGCCGTGAGCCCGGCCACGTCACGCGCGGGGTGGCGCGGCTGCACGGCATGCAGCGCCGCCGACGCGCTCTTCTTCAATCCCATGTGAAAAATCCTGCCTGTTGTTGTCAGCCCTGGAGCAGGCTGACGGTTCCTGTTCAGCGCACCCACTGGCGCAGTTGCTGCGCGACGGCGTGGCAGGGCAGCACGACGGTGGCGCCGCCGCGCTGGATGAGCTCCTGCGGCATGCCGAACACCACGGCCGTGTCGGCGGACTCGGCGATGGTGCGGCCGCCGCCGCGGTGCAGCCGCGCCATGGCCTCGGCGCCGTCGTAGCCCATGCCGGTGAGCATCACGCCCACCAGGCGTTGGGCTTCCACGTGCTGCAGCGCGCTGTCCACCAGCAGCTCCACCGACGGGTGCCAGGGCATGCCGGCGGTTTCCGGCTTGGGTGCGGCCACCAGCCGGCCCGCGCGGCGCGTCACCGCCAGGTCCGTGCCGGCGCGGCCGATGTATACGTGGCCCGGCTCCAGCGCCACCGGGGCGCTGACCTCGGACACGCGCAGCGCGCACAGGCCGTCCATGCGGCGCGCGAAGGCCTCGGTGAAATTGGGCGGCATGTGCTGGGCCACGAGGACGGGCGCCGCAAACTCGCGCGGCAGCTTGGGCAGGATCTCTTCCAGCGTGCGCGGCCCGCCCGTGCTCACGCCCACCAATACCGCTTCCACCGCGCCAGCGGCGGCTGCCGGCGTCGCACGCGGCAGCGGTTCGGCCACGCGCGGCGCCCTGG
>JAEYPG010000690.1 GCA_023410975.1 Pseudomonadota bacterium | reverse complement strand
GGACCGGCTGATCCTGTCGCCCGGCGTGGAGCTGATGCGCGAGCGCGTGGCGGGCTTGCCCGCCGCGCACGCCGCCGGCCGCGTGCTGCAGGCCTGGAAGGCGGGTCCCGAGACGCTGGCGCTGCGCGCCCAGCTGGAGGCCATGCCTGATGGCGGCGTGTTCGTACTGACCATCCCGCTCGCCCCTTTCCGCTGCCCGCCGGGCCCCTACGAGCGCGCCTGCCTGGTGGCGGATTACTTCAAGCGCGTGAAGCCGCGCTCCAAGCTGCTGGTCTTCGACGCCAACCCCGAGCCGGTGAGCAAGGCGGCCTTGTTCAAGCGCGTGTGGGCCGAGCAGTACGCCGGCATCGTGGAATACCGGCCCTCGTTCAACGCGGTGGCGGTGTCGTCAGATGGGCGCGAGGTGGAGTTCGAGCTGGGCGAGCGCGAGCGCGGCGACGTGCTCAACGTGCTGCCCGACATGCGCGCGGGCGACATCGCGGCGCGCAGCGGTTTAGCCAGGGCCAACGGCCGCTGGTGCGAGGTGGATTTCCTGGACTTCTCCGCCAAGGACGCATCCGGGGCCGGCGTGCACGTCCTGGGCGACGCGGTGCTGGCCGCGCCGCTGATGCCCAAGAGCGCGCACATGGCCAACGCGCATGCGAAGGTGGCGGCCGCGGCGGTGGTCGCCTCGCTCTCGGGCTGGGAGCCGAACCCGGCGCCGGTGCTGACCAACACCTGCTACAGCTGGGTGGACGGCGCGCACGCGATCCACGTGGCGAGCGTGCACGGCTACTCGGCGGCACAGCGGACTTATCTGGTGCTGCCGGGCGCGAGCGGGGTGTCGGCAGGCGTGAGCGAGCGGGAAGCCGGCTACGCGGTGGGCTGGCTCAAGGGAATGAGGAAGGACGCGGGGGAGGGCTGACGCCGCCGGGCCGCCGTGTGAACGCATCACAATGCGCAAGCAACGGCTCAAGGGTTGGGATCGACGCACCACAGCGGGCCTGGGGCGATCTCGGTGATCCGCAGATCGGCAGGCAAACGCGACGCAGCTGGGGGCTGCGGATGAGCGGCGGCCGGACTCCAGGGGATGCCGGCGTGGAGGGCCGGGCTGGTGCCGGCAGCGCTTTGGCGGTATGCCGAACGCCTGGACGGCGGCGGCTCAAGGGTTTCAAGTGACGAACTTGCCCAGGACGAGGGCGCCTGTGGTGGCGCAGGCGTGCCGTCAAGCCGTGGCGGGTTGGGGATGGACGGTTCCACCGCGGCAGGAGGCTTGTACGAGCCGGCCTTGGCGAATTGCGGGGATGCGGCCAGCGTCAGGATGGCCGGTGCCACATAGATGCCACGCCTGATGAAGGCGCGGCGGCTCGGGTCGGATGTCGACATCTTCCACCTCCCTGAAACCTGTTACGGCGGGTGAAAGTCAAACACTTCCGGAGATGTCTTGCAGCAATCAGCAGTCGCTTGGTCAAGGGACAAGCCCTTTGTCTGAGGGCGCTGCGTGGGAGCAAGACCCATCGCCCCGGGGGCCGCTGCCGGGCAGCGCACACACGGCGAATGCGCGGTGGGGCAGCGCGTAGCCGGTTCCAAGACGCTTGAAGTCTTGTCACGCGGCTTGTTTGGGCCGGCGGGCAAAAAAATTTGTCTTTGCAGCGCCTCGAAGGGGATTAACAGCAGCCGTGAATTACCGATAGGGCTCGCCAGGAGCTTGAACCACGAGAGCCCGCGCGATGCACTTCTTCTCGCTGACCTGGACGCTGCTGCTGATCGGCTTTGCCCTGTTCGTTCTGTCCCTGGTGATTTCGGCCAGGAAGCCCTCCGGGGCGCAAATGCTGCTGATGGTGCTGGGCGTGGGCGACGTGCTCGCCTCGCTGGCCCATTGGGCGCTGTGGGGCTGAAGCTGCCCGTGGAGCGGCGCAAGAAGGCCTGGATGGACCTCTTCCGGACAGGCCAGGAACCGTTGAGCCGGTGCCCGCACCCGCCGGGTTCGTCCGACGCGCGGGACTGGCTGGAGGGCTGGGCGGCGGCTGCATGGAGCCGGGGGCGCTTCACGGGAGGCGCGGGGCCGCTTGGGACGCCGAAAGGGATGGGGCGACCACCACTGTGCAAATAGTGGCGGTCTGCTTTTATCGAGTGGTTCCGTATCTCAAATTGAAGGCCTTGTTCACGGCCCCACCACCGCCGCCGTACAAGCCAGCTCCTCGAACAAGGCGAGTACGACTTTCCCCGACATCGAATAAGGATCCAGCGCCGCGGTTTCGGAGTATTTGAGCAGCAGCGAGGGATTCAGCCGCGCGAGGTTCACCTGGCCCATGGACCACCCGGTGAAGCGCCGCTCGGTGGTTTCCTCGTAAGCCAGGATCTGCACGTCGTGGTGGCGCGGATCGGCCACGATGCGGTTGTAGAGCCGGTTCACCGCCGCGCGCCCGCCTTCGAGCACCTGCACGAACAGGCCGTTGCCCGTGCAGCACAGCACGCCCGTGATGCCCGCCGCCGGGTTGTGCGCCTTGGACTCGCGCACGATGGCTTGCACTTCCTCCGCGCTCATGTTTTCCCGCGCGCGGCTCACGTACATCAGGCGTACCAGCATGGGCTCTCTCCGGTCTCAGAAAGTGATTCGAAGGAAGGCTAGGGCAGGGCTCAGAAATTGTTCTTGCGGCTCAGCAGGGACAGGAATTCGCGCCGCAGGCTCGCGTCCTTCAGGAAGGCGCCCCGCATCACCGAGTTGGTCATCACGGACTCGTCGTCCTTCACGCCGCGCCAGTGCATGCAGAAGTGGTCCGCCTCCATCACCAGCGCCAGGCCGTCGGGCTTCACCCGCTCCTGCAACTCGTTGGCCAGCATGGTCACGGCCTCTTCCTGGATCTGCGGGCGGCTCATGATCCACTCGCACAGCCGCGCGTATTTGGACAGGCCGATCAGGTTGGAATGCTCGTTGGGCAGGATGCCTACCCACACCCGGCCCAGGATCGGGCACAGGTGGTGCGAGCAGGCGCTGCGCACCTTGATCGGGCCGACGATCATCAATTCGTTCAGCCGCTCGGCATTCGGAAATTCCGTCACCTTGGGCACCGGCACGTAGCGGCCGCGAAATACCTCGTCCACGAACATCTTGGCCACGCGCTGCGCGGTGTCGTTGGTGTTGTGGTCGCTGTCGGTGTCGATCACCAGCGCGCGCAGCACCTGCTTCAAATGCGATTCGACTTCGGCCTTGATTTCGTCGATTTCGCCTTCGCGGATGAAAGCGGAAATGTTGTCGTTGGCATGGAAGCGGCGGCCAGCGCGCTCCAGGCGCTGGCGGATGCGTTCGGAGGCGCTGGCCACCAGCACTTCGTCGACGGGCAGGTTTGTATTCATCGGTTCAGGAGTCGTTGCGGGCTCGCAGTCGGGGGATTGTCTTCCGTCAGGCATGACGTTGCTGGCGCGGGCCTACGGCGCTGCAGGCACATACCTGTCAGTTCGGGCTGAGCCCCTCGACAGAGCCTGTCCTGATCCTGTCGAAGGGCTCGGGGGAACGGGTCGCCCGCCTTGCTCGTCCTTGCTCCCGTCCCGGCCGCCGGGCGGTCCGCGCGCACGGGTCTATAGACTGCGCCCCCCATGTCGTCCTCTCCCTCCTCCCTGCCGCTGGCGCGGCTGCTGGGCCACACGGCCGAGGCGCTGGCCGCGGTGCGCGCCGGCCGCTCCCTCACCGACGTGCTCGCCGCCGTGCCGGCCGAGGCCCGTGCCGGCACCCAGGCGCTGAGCTTCGAAAC
>JAEYPG010000668.1 GCA_023410975.1 Pseudomonadota bacterium | reverse complement strand
GCGCAGCACCGGCCGCTGCTGCTGGGCCTGCAGGGCGACCGGGGCGCCGGCGCGCTGCTGGCCTCGCTGCCGCTGGAACACCTGCCGGTGGAGGACGCCGGCGTGCTGCTGGACATCGACCGCCCCGGCGATCTGGAGGCGGCGCGGGAGCGGGGCTGACTCAGCGCTCCTCCCGCTCGAACACCCCTCCCGGCCTTCCCTCCCGTCCCGGCAGCACCAGCCGGTTCCCTTCCACCCGCGCGGCACGCAGGTGCGCCAGCGGATCGGCCAGGTCTAGCGGCATCGGGATCGCGTCCGGGCAGGCGCGGCGCGTCGCCACCACGCTGCCGGGCCGGTCCAGGCGGCCGTTGAACTGGTTGCAGCCGTCGAAGCCCTGGATCGCGGCGCCCTGCACGCTGAAGCCGGGCCGCCGCTGCGCCGCCACCTCGCGCAGCGAGCGCTGGCCCAGCTCGGCCAGCAGCCAGCGCCCCTCCCACGGCGGCGCCTGCGGCATACCCGGCGCCGGCGTGGCCCCGCAGGACGCCAGCGCGGCGCCCAGCAGCCCCGCGCCGGTCAGGCGCGCGAGGCGTTTCACGCGCAACCCGGGCGCCATCCCGCAGCTCAATTGCAGTAGCCCTGCGACGCGTAGGTGCCGCCGCCGGGTGCGGCGGAACCGCACAGCGTGTTGAGCAGCGAGCCGATGTTGCCGGCGCCATAGACGCCGTAGCTGGCGTTGGGATAGCGCGAGTTCTGGCGGAACTGCGAGGAGTAGTTGTCCTTGGGTGCGTTCGGGTCGGACGAGCCCCAGGAGGTCACGCCGACCACGGCGATCACGGAGGCCGAGCCCGCAACGGCGCCGCCGGCCAGCGCCGCGGTGCGCGAGGCGAAGTTCACCACCCACGGGCCGCCGCTGGAGCCGCCGGTGAGGTTGCTGCCCTGCCAGAGCTGCCCCGCGCCGCCGACCGTGGTGGTGTAGGTCGGCCCGTCGGTGCGCTGCATGATCGCGCCGCGGTCCATCAGGAACGGGTAGCCCAGCGTCGAGACGGCGGCGGTGTGCAGGTTGCCGGTCTTGGACGAGGTCACGAAGGAATAGTTGTTCCAGCCGTAGCTCATGTAGCCGACGAGGTCGCCCACGAAGCGGCCCTGGCCGTCCCGGGCCAGCGCGATGACGGCCAGGTCGTTGTCCCGGGCCGCGCCGCTGCCGATGTCGGTGCCGTTGGCCCAGCTGGCCGGTCGCACCAGCGCCGCCCAGTTCCAGGTGCCGTAGGGCGCGATCTGCGCCGCGGTGGCGCCGGTGGCGCCGTAGTGGCCGGGGCGGAACTGGAAGCCCGAGAAGATCGAGGCGCCGCTGCCGAAGTTCTGGATGCAGTGCGCCGCCGTCACGATCACGCTGCGCCGGATCAGGCTGGCCGAGCAGTAGCCCGCCGAGAAGGTGAGCTTGCCCACGGTGCGGTACGGGTACGTGGTGCTCAGCCGGTTGGCCGTGGTGGTTCCCGCGGCGCTCTGGTTGCCGTCCTGCACGCGCGTGGTGGTGTAGGGAATGCCGAAGCTGCCGAAAGCGCGCCCGGTGCTGCCGCTGACGATGCCGCTGCGGGTCTTGGCGCCCGACGGATAGGGCCCGGCGCCGATGTCGGCCGTGATGCCCGCGGTGTCCGGCGCCGGCAGGGGGTTGTTCACCGGGCCCAGGCGCGACACCTCCTCGGCGGAGAGGGCGCGCGAGGCCCGATCGTTGTTGATGACAACCGCATCGTTGGCGGCGGCGGCGCCGGCACCGAGCAGCGGCAGCAGCGCCGCGGAAGTGAGGAACAGGCTGGAGCGGGTCTTCATACAGACCTCCTGTCGAAATGACCACCAGACAGCCAGTGCGCGAGGCACTGGACGCGGTCCGGGCCGCCTCTCCGATGCTTCGACTGGCGTGGCCGCCGCCCTGTTCCTGGAGGGCTCGTCGTGTGTCCGGTCCGGATGAGATCCAATCTAGGCGGCACACCCCGGCGCGCCCTCCTTCCCAGGAGGGGCCTGCAGGAGTTGGCTCCGCAGGGGGCCGGAGTTCAAGCGACGCAAACGTTGCACCGGCAACAGCCGGTGCAGCGCGCCCTCACCGCCCCTTGCGCCCGCCCGTGCCCTTCGTTACCCCGGCGCGCGCGCCGCTGTCGCGCGGCGGCAGCCCGGTGTGCTGCGTCAGCAGCGTGCCGCGGCGCGGCGCCTGGCCAGCCGGCTTGGCGTAGGACACGGCGCCCTTGCCCGGGCCGGCCGGCTTGCCGAAGCCCGGCGCGGCCTTGCCGGGTGCGGCCATCGCCTTGCCCACCGGTGCCGCCACAGCCCCCTTGGCCGTCGGCTTGGCCACCGAAGTCCGGGCACCCGCGACCGTGCTGTTCTTGCGCCGCGCGCTCTGGTAGGCCCCATCCGTCGCCGGCTGGAAGGTGGGAATCAGGTGGTGCTTGCCGTTGCCGATCAGGTCGGCCCGGCCCATGTCCTTGAGCGCGTCGCGCAGCAGCGGCCAGTTGTTGGGATCGTGGTAGCGCAGGAAGGCCTTGTGCAGCCGGCGCCGGCGCTCGCCGCGCACGATGTCCACCTTCTCGCCCTTGGCCGCGTCGCGGCTGATGCCCTTGAGGGGGTTCATGCCCGAGTGGTACATGGCCGTGGCGGTGGCCATCGGCGAGGGGTAGAAGGTCTGCACCTGGTCGGCCCTGAAGCCGTTGCGCTTGAGCCAGAGCGCGAGGTTCATCATGTCCTCGTCGCTGGTGCCCGGGTGCGCGGCGATGAAGTACGGGATCAGGAACTGCTGCTTGCCCGCCTCGGCGCTGAACTGCTCGAACAGCTGCTTGAAGCGGTCGTAGGTGCCGATGCCCGGCTTCATCATCTTCGACAGCGGCCCGCCCTCGGTGTGCTCCGGCGCGATCTTCAGGTAGCCGCCCACGTGGTGCGTCACCAGCTCCTTGACGTACTCGGGCGACTTCACCGCCAGGTCGTAGCGCAGGCCCGAGCCGATGAGGATCTTCTTGACGCCCGGCAGCGCGCGGGCGCGGCGGTACATCTTGATCAGGGGGCCGTGGTCGGTGCGCAGGTTCTGGCACACGTCCGGGTAGACGCAGCTGGGCTTGCGGCACGCGGCCTCGATCTGCGGGCTCTTGCAGCCCAGCCGGTACATGTTGGCCGTGGGGCCGCCGAGGTCGGAGACGACGCCGGTAAAGCCCGTCACCTTGTCGCGCATCTCCTCGATCTCGCGGATCACGGAGTCCTCGCTGCGGCTCTGGATGATGCGGCCCTCGTGCTCGGTGATGGAGCAGAAGGTGCAGCCGCCGAAGCAGCCGCGCATGATGTTGACCGAGAAACGGATCATCTCCCAGGCCGGGATCTTGGTCGCGCCGTCATGGCGGCCGTTCTCGTCGGCGTAGCGCGGGTGCGGGCTGCGCGCGTAGGACAGGTCGAAGACGTGGTCCATCTCCGCCGTGGTCAGCGGGATCGGCGGCGGGTTGATCCACAGGTCGCGCTCGCCGTGGCGCTGCACCAGCGCGCGCGCGTTGCCGGGGTTGGTCTCCAGGTGCAGCACGCGGTTGGCGTGGGCGTAGAGCACCGGGTCGGACTTCACCTGCTCGTAGCTCGGCAGCCGGATCACGGTGCGCTCGCGCGCGGGCATGGCGATGCGGCCGCTCTTGCGGCTCACGGGCATGGCGACCACGGCCACCGCCGCGTCGCCGCCCTGCTGCGGTGCGGCCTCCTGCCCCTCCTCCTTCGCGCAGGAGCCGCCCTGGGCGCTGGCCTGCTCGGACGTGGTCAGGTAGGGGTTGATGTGCTCGTCGATGCGCCCGGGAAGGTCCACCTCGGAGGAGTCCAGCTCGAACCAGCCTTGGGCGCTGGGGTCGTGGCTGCGGCGCATGAAGGCGGTGCCGCGCACGTCGGTGATGCTCTCCACCGGCTCGCGCCGGCCCAGGCGGTGCGCCACTTCCACCAGCGCGCGCTCGGCGTTGCCGTAGAGCAGCAGGTCGGCCTTGGAGTCGACCAGGATCGAGCGCCGCACCTTGTCCTGCCAGTAGTCGTAGTGCGCGATGCGGCGCAGCGAGGCCTCGATGCCGCCGATGACCAGCGGCACGTCGGGGAAGGCCTCGCGGCAGCGCTGCGCGTACACCAGGCAGGCGCGGTCGGGCCGCGAGCCGCCGGCGCCGCCGGGGGTGTAGGCGTCGTCGCTGCGGATCTTCCGGTCCGCGGTGTAGCGGTTGATCATCGAATCCATGTTCCCGGCGGTGACGCCCCAGAACAGGTTCGGCTTGCCCAGCGCCTTGAAGGGCTCGGCGCTCTGCCAGTCGGGCTGGGCAATGATCCCGACGCGAAAGCCCTGCGCCTCCAGCACGCGGCCGATCACGGCCATGCCGAAGCTGGGATGGTCCACGTAGGCGTCGCCGGTGACGAGCACCACGTCGCAGCTGTCCCAGCCGAGCGCGTCCATTTCCTCCCGGCTGGTGGGCAGGAACCTCGCGGTGCCGAAGCGCTTGGCCCAGTACGGGCGCCAGGAGGTGATCGGCTTGGCGGTGAGCGGAAGTTGGGTCACGGCGGGGAGCTGAGTGCGGGCAAACCCCGTATTGTCCCAGCAGCACCCGCACACACCGGTTCAAGGGTTGTGTCCGTGCCGCTGCCGTGATGCGCCGTCTAAGGGTTCACCACGCCTATGCGCTGGATAACCCCACTAACAAAATGTCACATGAGCCTGCCGGACCGGATCGTCCGGGCTTGGGCATTTCGACGCTGTGATTCCCGCAAGGGGGGAAAAGATGACGGTGCGCAACCTGCCGGTCCAGGCCCGGCTGGCCTTGGTGTTCGGGACGCTGGTGCTGCTGCTGTGGCTGATGTCGGGTTTCATGCTGCTGACGCTGGAGCGCAAGCACGAGGGCTTCCAGCGCCTGGCCAGCGAGCTGAGCGCCGGCCAGGTGCAAGGCAGCGAGCGGGTGGCGGCGGAGATGCGGGCCGAGGCCGAGACCAATGACCGCAGCCGCGTGCTGTTGCTGGGCGTGTCGGTGCTGGGCGGTTGCCTGGCTTTCGGGCTGGGGCTGTGGGTGACGCGCTCGATCACCGGGCCCATCGGCCAGGCGCTGGCGGTGGCGGAGTCGGTGGCCGGGGGCAACCTGGGCGTGGACATCGACACCCAGGGCAGCGACGAGGCGGCGCGGCTGCTGCAGGCGCTGGCCACCATGCGCGACGCGCTGGTGAACATCGTCTCCGACGTGCGCCGCCATGCCGAGAGCGTGGCCGGCGCCAGCAGCGAGATCGCCGAGGGCAACCAGGAGCTGAGCCACCGCACCGAGCAGCAGGCTGCGGCGCTGGAGGAGAGCGCCGCCTCGATGGAGGAGCTGGGCAGCACCGTGCGGCACAACGCCGACAACGCGCAGCAGGCCAACCAGCTCGCGCAGGGGGCCTCGGAGGTGGCGGTGCGCGGCGGCGAGGTGGTGGCGCAGGTGGTGCGCACGATGCGGGGCATCGAGGAAAGCTCGAAGAAGATCGCCGACATCACCAACGTCATCGACGGCATCGCCTTCCAGACCAACATCCTGGCGCTCAACGCCTCGGTGGAGGCCGCGCGCGCGGGCGAGTCCGGGCGCGGCTTCTCGGTGGTGGCCGACGAGGTGCGCAACCTCGCGCAGCGCTGCGCCAACGCGGCCAAGGAGATCAAGGCACTGATCAGCGACAGCGTGCAGCGCGTGGGCCAGGGCTCGCTGCTGGCCGACCAGGCCGGCCACACGATGGAGGACGTGGTGACGGCGGTGCAGCGCGTGACGGACCTGATGGGTGAGATCAGCGCCGCCAGCCGCGAGCAGAGCCAGGGCATGGCACAAGTGAGCGAGGCCGTGGCGCAGATGGACCACGCCACGCAGCAGAACGCCGCGCTGGTGCAGGAAAGCGCCACGGCGGCCGAAAGCCTCAAGGCCCGGGCAGGCGAGATGGTGCGGGTGGTGGCGGTGTTCCGGCTGGCGGACGGGGCTGCCGCCCAGCAGCGCAGCGCCGACATCGCGCGGCCGGATTTCAATCGGCGCCCTGCGCCGGCGCTGGCCGTGGCTGCCCCGGGCGCCAGGACGGGAACCTACGGGGGATGAGGCCGAGGCCGCTCAGCCCCCCGCCCCCAGACGCTCCCGCAGGAACCCCAGCAGCCGCGCATCCGTGGCCCATGCGGCGTTGAGCCGCAGCCGGTCCCGCCCCGCGCCGCGGCGCGAGAACATGTGGCCGCCCGCGATGACGATGCCCGCGGCGCGCGCGGCCTCCACCAGTGCCGGCGCCTCCACCCCCGGCGGCAGCGCGGCCCACAGGAACACGCC
>JAEYPG010000562.1 GCA_023410975.1 Pseudomonadota bacterium | reverse complement strand
GTGCAGGCCGTCGCCGCTGGCGACGCCGCGGGCGCGCGCGCCGCGATGCGCGAGCACCTGCAACGCTCGCACGACCGTTTCACCGTCAACTGGCCCGCCACCGACGCGGCGCCGCTGCTGGCGCCCGAGCGCATCACGCCGTGAGCGTCACGCCTTGAACCGTTGCGGCCACGGGGGTGGCCGCGGCCCGACCGATTCAACCAAAGGCCTGCCACAAGGGCCGACCACAGGAGACGACATGGACCGACGCCTTGCCTTCAAGACCGCTCTGGCCGCCGTGGCGCTGGCCGCCGCCGGCACCGCCGGCGCGCAGACCAAGCTCAAGTGGGCCCACGTCTACGAGACCTCCGAGCCCTTCCACAAGTGGTCGGTGTGGGCCGCCGACGAGATCAAGAAGCGCAGCGGCGGCAAGTACCAGATCGACGTCTACCCGGCCTCGCAGCTCGGCAAGGAAAACGACATCAACCAGGGCCTGGCGCTGGGCACGGTGGACATGATCATTTCCGGCTCCAGCTTCGCGGCCAAGAGCTTCCCGCGCATCGGCGTCACGTACTACCCCTACACCTTCCGCGACGTCAACCACCTGCTGGCCTACACCAAGAGCGACATCTACAAGGAGCTCACCGCGGGCTACGAGCAGAAGTCGGGCAACCACATCGTGGCCACGACCTACTACGGCGTGCGCCACACCACCAGCAACAAGCCCATCGCCAAGTGCGCGGACATGAAGGGCCTGAAGATCCGCGTGCCCGACGTGCCGGCCTACCTGGCCATGCCGCGCGCCTGCGGCGCCAACACGACGCCCATCGCCTTCGCCGAGGTGTACCTGGCGCTGCAGAACGGCACCGTGGAGGCGCAGGAGAACCCGCTGCCCACCATCGAGGCCAAGAAGTTCTTCGAGGTGCAGAAGCACATCGTGCTCACCGGCCACATCGTGGACCACCTCAACACCGTCGTGTCCGGCGCGCTGTGGAAGAAGCTGCCCGACGCCGACAAGGCCATGTTCACCGCGGTGGCGCAGGAAGCGGCGGAGAAGGCCTCGCAGGAAGTCGCCGCCAAGGAGAAGGAGCTCGTGGCGGCCTTCAAGGCCAAGGGCCTGACGGTGACGGAGGTGGACAAGAACGAGTTCCGCGACACCGTGCTCAAGAACGTGCCCTTCGAGCAGTTCGGCTACCAGAAGGCCGACTGGGAGCGCATCCAGGCGCTGGTGAAGTAAGCGCGAGGCAAGCACAGCCATGGCCGTGACGCACGACTACCTGCACCGGCACGCCGCGCCGGGCGAGGCCGCCGCCGCTCCCAACAGCGCGGAGGCCGAGGCCGAAGCCCAGGCGATCGCCGCGAGCTTCGCCGAGGCCGACGAGCACCACGTGGACCTCTCGCCCTACGGGCTGGAGGACTGGATCTGCCTGGGCTTCTTCTGGCTCATGACAGGGCTGGTGGTGACGCAGTTCTTCACCCGCTACGTGCTCAACGACAGCTTCGCCTGGACGGAGGAACTGGCGGTGTACTGCCTGATCCCGGTGGTGTTCATCGGCGCGGCGGCCTGCGTGCGGCGCAGCCGCCACATCCAGGTCAACCTGGTGTACCGCTGGCTGCCGGGTGCGCCCGGGCGCGCGCTGGCGACGCTGGTGGACCTGCTGCGCACGGCCTTCTTCGCCTACGCGGCGTGGCTGATCGCGCGCTTCGCGCTGGCCGTGGACAACGAGCCCATGACCACCATCGACTGGAACAAGAGCCACGTGTACTGGCTGGCCTTCGCCGGCATGGCGCTGATGGCGCTGCGCTCGGTGCAGGTGAGCGTGGAGCACTGGCGCCAGGGCTTCAGCTCGCTGGAGCGGCCCGAGGCTTATGAGTGATTCCATTTCTCCGTTCGCCCTGAGCTTGTCGAAGGGCTTGGCGCCCAGCGGGCCTGCAGGGCTTCGACAGGCTCAGCCCGAACGGGACTGCTGTTCTCGGCCTAGCCGTTCAAACCAATAGACGTTGTCATGCTGATCCTCATTGGTTCCTTCCTCGCGCTGATGCTCATCGGCGTGCCGGTGGCCGTCGCGATGGCCGGCGCCTCGCTGCTGTTCATCGCGGTGTCGGGCTCGGTGCCCGACATCGTGGTGGCGCAGCGGATGATTGCCGGCATCGAGTCCTTCCCGCTGCTGGCCGTGCCCTTCTTCATCCTGGCCGGCAACCTGATGAACATCGCCGGCATCACTGGGCGCATCTACAACTTCGCCGTGGCCCTGGTGGGCTGGATGCGTGGCGGCCTGGGCCAGGTCAACATCGTCGGCTCGGTGGTCTTCTCAGGCATGTCGGGCACCGCCATCGCCGACGCCGCGGGCCTGGGCTCGATCGAGATCAAGGCCATGAAGGACCATGGCTACGACACCGAGTTCGCCGTGGGCGTCACCGCCGCCTCGGCCACGCTGGGACCGATCATCCCGCCCTCGCTGCCCTTCGTCATCTACGGGATGATGGCCAACGTCTCCATCGGCGCGTTGTTCCTGGCCGGCGTGGTGCCGGGCATCTTCATGACGCTGCTGATGATGTTCACGGTGGCCTACTTCGCCCGCAGGAACAATTGGGGCGGCGACGTTGCCTTCCACTGGGGCCGCCTGGGCGGCGCGGCGCTGGAGATCGCCATCGTGCTGGCTTTCCCGCTGGGCGTGTGGCTGATGACGCTGGCCGGCGTCACACCCAATCTCGCCGCGGGCATCGGCTTCGCCGTGCTGCTGGCGCTGGACTGGAAGTTCAACTTCTCGGCCGTGATGGCGCTGATGGCGCCGGTGATCCTCATCGGCGGCATGACCATGGGCTGGTTCACGCCCACCGAGGCGGCGGTCGCGGCCGTGATCTGGGCGCTGTTCCTGGGCCTGGTGCGCTACCGCAGCATGACGCTGCGCACGCTGGCCAAGGCGACCTTCGACACGGTGGAGACCACCGCCTCGGTGCTGTTCATCGTCACGGCTGCATCCATCTTCGCCTGGCTGCTGACCACGACGCAGGCGGCGCAGATGCTCACCGACGCGATCCTGTCCATCACGGACAACAAGTGGGTGTTCCTGCTGCTGGCGAACCTGCTGATCCTGTTCGTGGGCTGCTTCATCGACACCATCGCCGCCATCACGATCCTGGTGCCGATCCTGCTGCCCATCGTGCTCAAGCTCGGCATCGACCCGATCCACTTCGGGCTGATCATCACGCTCAACCTGATGATCGGGCTGCTGCACCCGCCGCTGGGCATGGTGCTGTTCGTGCTCGCGCGCATCTCCAAGCTCTCGGTGGAGCGCACCACCATGGCGATCCTGCCCTGGCTGGTGCCGCTGATCGGCGCGCTGATCGCCATCACCTACATCCCCCAGATCACGCTGTGGCTGCCGCAGCAGCTCGGGATGCTCAAGTGATCTCCTTCCCGTTCGCCCTGAGCCCGTCGAAGGGCCTGCGGGCCGGTCGTGCGGCAGGTCTTCGACAAGGCTCTCCTGAGCTTGTCGAAGGGCTCAGCCCGAACGGGGTTTATCGGTTGTTTCCCCAGTAAGGACTGCTTGATGAGACTGCAGGGCAAGACCGCCTTCGTCACCGCGGCGGGGCAGGGCATCGGCCGCGCCACGGCGCTGGCCTTCGCACGCGAGGGCGCCCAGGTGATCGCCACCGACATCGACGCCGCGCTGCTCGACGCGCTGGCCGGCACCGCCAACTGCCGCGTGATGCGCCTGGACGTGCGCGACGCCGCCGCCATCCAGGCCGCCGCGGCGCAGGCCGGGCCGGTGGACATCCTGTTCAACGGCGCGGGCTTCGTGCACGCGGGCGACGTGCTGGACAGCACCGACGCGGAGCTGGACTTCGCCTTCGACCTCAACGTGAAGTCGATGGCGCGCACGATCCGCGCCTTCCTGCCGGGCATGCTGGCCCGGGGCGGCGGCTCCATCATCAACATGGCCTCCGTGGCGGGCAGCATCAAGGCACCCGTCAACCGCTTCGTCTACGCCACCAGCAAGGCGGCGGTGGTGGGGCTGACCAAGTCGGTGGCGGCGGATTTCGTCAGCCGCGGCATCCGCTGCAACGCCATCTGCCCCGGCACGGTGGAGTCGCCCTCGCTGCGCGATCGCATCGCCGCGCAGGCCGCGGCCAGCGGCAAGACCGAGCAGGAGATCGAGGCGCTGTTCGTGGCGCGCCAGCCCATGGGACGCCTGGGCAGCGCCGAGGAGATCGCCGCGCTGGCGCTGTACCTCGCCAGCGACGAGTCCGGCTTCACCACCGGCACCACGCAAGTCATCGACGGCGGCTGGTCCAACTGAACCCTTTCACTCCCTGAACATCAACCCATGAAACTCCTTCGCCATGGCGCCCGCGGCGCCGAACGTCCCGCCCTGATCGACGCCCAGGGCCAGGTCCGCGACCTCTCGGGCGTGATCCCCGACATCACCGCCGACACGCTGCGCCCGGAGAACCTGCGCCGGCTGCAGGAGGTCGATCCCTCCACGCTGCCCGTGCTGCCCGAGCCCGCGCGCATCGGCACGCCGTGGAAAGGCCTTGGAAAATTCGTCTGCGTGGGACTGAACTACGCCGACCACGCCGCCGAGTCGAACCTGCCGGTGCCCAAGGAACCGGTGCTGTTCATGAAGGCCAACACCGCGCTGACCGGCCCCAACGACCCGGTCGTGCTGCCCCAGGGCTCGGTCAAGACCGACTGGGAGGTGGAGCTGGGCGTGGTGATCGGCCGCCGTGCCCGCTACGTCAGCGAGGAGGACGCGCTGGACTGTGTGGCCGGCTACTGCGTGGTCAACGACGTGTCCGAGCGCGAGTACCAGATCGAGCGCGGCGGCACCTGGGACAAGGGCAAGGGCTGCGACACCTTCGGCCCCGTCGGCCCGTGGCTGGTGACGCGCGACGAGGTGCCCGATCCGCAGAACCTCTCGATGTGGCTGGAGGTCAACGGCCGGCGCTGGCAGGACGGCAGCACGCGCACCATGGTGTTCGGCGTGAAGGAACTGGTCAGCTACATCAGCCGCTTCATGACGCTGGAGCCGGGCGACCTCATCAGCACCGGCACGCCGCCGGGCGTGGGCCTGGGCGCCAAGCCCAACCCGGTGTACCTGAAGGCCGGCGACGTGATGCGGCTGGGCATCCAGGGCCTGGGCGAGCAGCGGCAGGCGGTGCATGCCTGGAGCGCCGCCCTGCTCGAAGACTGAACCCGGTTCGTCTTCGAGAGCGAGGTACATCCCGTTCGCCCTGAGCCTGTCGAAGGGCAGGCGCTCGGTTGCCGCTGCAGGGCTTCGACAAGCTCAGCCCGAACGGGTCTTCTTTCAGTGCCAACCAACAGTTGGAACTAATTCAAGGAAGCCGGCCATGGAGCCCGTGATCCGCATCCATCCCGCCGACGACGTGGTCATCGCGCGGCAGCAGCTTGTCTCCGGCACGCGCATCGCGGGCCTGGGCTTCACCGTGCAGGGCCTGGTGCCGCCGGGGCACAAGGTGGCGGTGCGCGACATCGCCGCCGGGCAGCCGGTGCGCCGCTACAACCAGGTCATCGGCAACGCCACGCGCGACATCGCGGCCGGCCAGCACGTGCACGTGCACAACCTGGCCTTCAGCGACTTCGAGCGCGCGCTGGAGGTGGGCGTGGACGCGCGGCCCACGGCCTACGCCACGCCGGCCGCCACCTTCGAGGGCATCGTGCGCGCCGACGGCCGGGTGGCCACGCGCAACTACATCGGCATCCTCAGCTCGGTGAACTGCTCGGCCACGGTGGCGCGCGCCATCGCGGACCACTTCAAGGGCCATCCGCGCCTGCCGGTGGACGCGCAGCCGCTGGCGGCCTTCCCGAACGTGGACGGCGTGGTCGCGCTCACGCACGGCCTGGGCTGCGCCACCGACAGCGAGGGCGAGGCGCTGAAGCTGCTGCGCCGCACGCTGGGCGGCTACGCGCGGCACCCCAACTTCGCGGCGCTGCTGGTGATCGGCCTCGGTTGCGAGACGAACCAGATCGCGGGGCTGATGGCACAGGAGGGGCTGGAGCCGTCCACGAAGCTGCACGTCTTCAACATCCAGGACAGCGGCGGCACGGCGCAGAGCGTGGCGCATGGCGTGGCGCTGGTGGAAAGCCTGCTGCCCGAGGCCAACCGCGTGCGGCGCCAGCCGGTGCCGGCCAGCCACCTGACGGTCGGGCTGCAGTGCGGCGGCTCCGATGGCTACTCCGGCATCAGCGCCAACCCGGCGCTGGGCGCGGCGGTGGACCGGCTGGTGGCGCATGGCGGCAGCGCGATCCTGTCGGAGACGCCCGAGATCTACGGCGGCGAGCACCTGCTCACGCGCCGCGCGGTGAGCCCGGAGGTGGCGGCCCGGCTGATCGAGCGCGTGCGCTGGTGGGAGCGCTACACCGCGCGCAACGACATGCAGATGGACAACAACCCCAGTGCCGGCAACAAGGCGGGCGGGTTGACGACGATCCTGGAGAAGTCGCTGGGCGCCATCGCCAAGAGCGGCACCACGGCGCTGGTGGACGTGCTGGAGTACGCGCAGCCCGCCACCGCGCGCGGCCTGCTCTACATGGACACGCCGGGCTACGACCCGGTTTCCGCCACCGGGCAGGTGGCCGGCGGGGCGAACCTGATCTGCTTCACCACCGGCCGCGGCTCCGCCTACGGCTGCGCGCCGGCGCCGAGCCTGAAGCTCTCCACCAACACCGCGCTCTGGAACCGGCAGCGGGACGACATCGACCTGAACTGCGGCGGCATCGTGGACGGCGAGGCCACGGTGGACGAGGTGGGCGAGGCCATCTTCAGGCAGATGCTCGCCACGGCCTCGGGGCAGAAGACCAAGAGCGAGGGCCACGGCTACGGCCAGCACGAGTTCGTGCCTTGGTCGCTGGGGGCGGTGATGTGAGGCGGGTGCGCCTGTTTCCGTGCTGAACCATCGTCAACCCGAAAGGAAGTCATGAGCGACGACGCACCCGATCTCATCCACTGCCCCGCCGAAACCCTGCGCGCCTGGGGCCGTGCCTGCCTGCAGGCCATGGACGTGCCCGAAGCCGAAGCGCGCTGCGTGGCCGACGCGCTGGTGCAGACCAGCCTGTGGGGCGTGGACTCGCACGGCATCGCGCGGCTGCCGCACTACCTGAACCGGCTGCAGGCCGGCTCGGTGAAGGCGCAGCCTGCGATCCGCGACGAGCTCACCGGGCCGTGCACGGCCCAGGTCCATGGCGACCGCGGACTGGGCATCGTCGTCGCGGAGCACGCCAACCGGCTGGCGATGCGGCTGGCGCGCGAGGCGGGCGTGGGCGCCGTGGGCGTGAGCGACAGCTCGCACTGCGGCGCTATCGGCCTGTACGTGCGAGCGGCGGCGAAGGAGGGGCTGATCGGCATCGCCTTCACGCATGCCGACAGCATCGCCGCGCCCCACGGCGGGCACCGGCCCTTCCTGGGCACCAACCCGATCGCCATGGCCTTCCCGCGCGCCGGCGGCGAGCCGGTGTGCCTGGACATGGCGACGACCTCCATTCCCTGGAACCGCGTCATGAACGCCCGCCGCGAGGGCCGCGGACTGCCCGAGGGCGTGGCGGTGGACGCGCAAGGCCACCCCACGACCGACGCCGATGCGGCGGGCGCGCTGCTGCCGCTGGGCGGCAGCGACTACGGCCACAAGGGCTACGCGCTGGCGCTGGTGATCGAGCTGCTGTGCGGTCCGCTCAACGGCAACCCGTGGGGACCGCACATTCCGCCGATGTACGCGGACCTGCACCGCCCGCGCGAGCTGGGCGCCTTCTTCCTGG
>JAEYPG010000520.1 GCA_023410975.1 Pseudomonadota bacterium | reverse complement strand
GCTACTGATCCCGGCTGAGAGAGCGCCGGCCCGGTCGCCCACCGCAGGGGAAACCGGGCTGGCCCCGGGGGCGCAAGGCCCTCGTCCCGGGCGGCGACTCGGGGCTCTCACAATGGGGACGTGAAGCAGTCCCCGCGATTTCCGCAAAGCCTGCCCGCCGCAATGCGGGCGCTTCTCCTGGTCTTGCTGTTCGCCTGGCCCGTCGCGCCAGTCCTGGCCGCTGCGCCGGAGCCGGGCACGGGCAGCGCGGCACCCGCCGCCGGCGGGCCCGGCCTGGGCCAGCCCGGCGAGCCGGTGGTGCTGGTGGTGGGTTACCAGCCTTACTTCATGTCCGCCTGGTCCGCGCTGGTGATGCGCGGCAAGCGCTTCTACGAGCGTTACCTGCCCAAGGGCTCGAAGGTGGAGTTCGAACCGGCGCTGCAGGGCCGCAAGATCGCTGCGGCGATGCAGTCCGGCAGCGCGCACGTGGGCTACATGGGGCCGGTGTCGGCGCTGGTGGCCGCGATGCGCTCCGAGGGCCAGCCCGGCGAACTGCGGCTGGTGGCCGCGCTCGGCATGGGCTACGACCAGTGCAACGTGATGCTGGCGCGCGTCGGCGGTCCGCCCACGCTGCAGGCACTGCAGGGCAGCCGCCTGGCCGCGCCGCGCGACAGTTGCGCCGACCGCTTCGCGCGTGAGCTGCTGCGCGAGCGCAGCCTCTCCCCGGCCACGTACCTGGGCCAGAACATCGAGCAGATCGCCAACGGCCTGCGCGCGGGGCGCCTGGACGCGGCGGCGGTGTGGGAGCCCGTGGCCACGCGGCTGGTGCAGGAAGGGGTGGCACGGCGCATCGGCAGCGGGCGGGAGCTCAAGCTGGCGGACGGGGGCTTCCTCGTCATGCGCGCGGAGGTGCTGGAGCGCCGCCCGGACGTGGCGCAGGCCTGGCTGCAGGCCGAGCTGGACGCTCAGCGCTTCCTGGCCGACCCGGCCAACGCCGAGGAGATCGTGCGTCTGGCGCTGGCGCAGACCGCCGGCTTCGACGCCGCGACGCTGTGGAACGCGCTCTACGCCGCGTCCGAGGCCGATCCGCAGGCGCCGCGCATGACGCTGCCCTTCGTTTTCGACGAGGCGGCGCGCAGCCTCCTGGCCAGCACCATGGCCTACCTGCACGACGCGGGGCAGGTGCCGTCGGACACGCTGCCGCCGCACGCGCTGGCGGTGGAGCCGGCACAGTCGGTGCTGCGCGGACGCGGCTTGGCCTCGCCCGTGGGACGCGTGATGCCGCAGCCCATGCGCGATGCCGGCGAGCTGCCCGAGGGGCGCGTGCGCATCACGGTGCGCGAGGGTGGCTGGGGCAACGCCAACACACGCGACATCCGCGACGTGCTGGTGGCCGTGGCGCGCGAGCTGCAGGAGCGCATCCCGGGCCGGCCACTGGCGCCGATCGTGGTGTCGCACTCGACGCGCTCGCCCATCTCGCTCTACGAGCGCGGCCCGCGCGGCGAGTACCAGGTGCAGCTCACGGCGCGCGACGACCGCTGGGCCGGCTACGTGTACGAGTTCGCGCACGAGTTCTGCCACATCCTGGGCAACTACGACCGCCATCCGCACTTCCAGGGCGCCGGCGCGCACCAGTGGTTCGAGGAGGCGCTGTGCGAGGTGTCCTCCCTCTACACGCTGCAGCGCTTCGCGGTGGAGTGGCAGATCAAGCCCCCCAGTCCGCGGCTGCAGGCCTATGCGCAGGAGCTGCAGGCCAGTGCCGACCGCTTCCTGGCCGAGAAGCACCGGCGCCTGGCGCCGGGCCAGACGCTGGCGGCCTGGTACGCCGACAACGCTCAGCGCCTGCGCAGCGGCGCCTACGACCGCGACCGCAACGAGGTCGTGGCCACGCTGCTGTTGCCGCTGTTCGACGAGAACCCGGAGCTGTGGGAGGCGCTGGGCTATCTCAACCTCGACGCCCCGGGTGGCAGCTTCGAACAGTACCTGCGCACCTGGCGCGACAACGCGCCACCCGAGCTGCGCGACAGCATCAGCTACGTGATGGCCCTGTTCTTCGGCCCCGGCGCCGGGCCGCGCGACGCGGCCAGGAACATCGAGTTCACCGTGCCTTACGGGTTGAACTCCGGGCCGGACGGCATCGCGCGGCTGTTGGCGCGGCTGCTGGAGCCGGCGCTGGGTGCGGGCATCGAGCTGGCCAACGTGCCCGGCGCCTCGGGCAATACGGGGCTCACGCGCTTGCTGGCGGCCGGCGACCCGGCCAATGCGCTGGCCCTCATTGCCGGCAACACGGTGTGGGTGTGGGCGGGCGGCACGGGCACGGTGGAGCCGCGGCTGTTCGAAGTGCTGGGCGTGGTCTCCACCTTCGAGTCCTTCCTGTTTGCCCCGGCGGACAGCCCTTTCCGCAGCTTGCAGGACGTGCTGGTCTTCGCCCGCAAGAACCCCGACCGCCTGCGCGTGGCGAGCTCCGGCGCGGGCGGGCGCGACGAGCTGGCGATCCGGGCGCTGGGCGCGCAGGGGGCGCGGCTGCTCAACGTGCCGGTGTCCAAGCACGAGGAGCGCGTCGCGGCGGTGCTGGACAAGCGCGTGGAACTGCTGTTCGAGGAGCCGGGCGACGTGTCGGAGTTGCTGGCGCAGGGGAAGCTGCGGCCGCTGGCGGTGCTGGCGGCACGGCGCGACCCGGCCTTCCCGGAGGTGCCGGCGGCGCAGGAGCTGGGCTTCGACCTGCGACCCTTCACCAGCTTCCGCGCGGTGGTGGCCAATGCGTCCATGCCGCCGCAGCGGGTGCAGGCGCTGCGCCAGGAGCTCGCCCGCGTGCTGCAGAGTCCCGACTGGCGCGACTACTGCCGCCACCTGCTGAGCTGCGCCGAGCCGCTGACCGAGGAGCAGACGCGCACGTACCTGCAGCGCTACTACGAGGCGGCGAAGGCGTACCGGGCGCAGTTGCCGCGCTGAGGCAACCAGATCCAAAAACACCGGCGCGCCCCGCAGGGCGCGCCGTTCACGTCATCGGGAAGGCCGGAAAGCTCAGGCTACGCGCCCGAACCACCACAGCGACAGCCCCGCCGCGGCCAGGGCCAGGGCGGCGCCCAGGATGGCGAAGAGGGCGGTGATCTCGGTTTCCTTCTTCTCCATGACCAGGCGCGAGGACAGCGTCTGGTACACCTTCTTCAGGTCGGCCGCGGTGCCGGCATAGAAATACTCGGCGCGGGTGAGGTCGGCGATGGTCTTGAGCGTTTCCTCATCCAGCCGCACACGCATGCTCCAGCCCTCGAAGCCGATGGTGTCGCCCTCCTTGGTGCCGATGCCCACGGTGTAGACGCGCACCCCGCGCTCGGCGGCCATGCGGGCCGATTCCACCGGGTCCGGCCCCGTGGTGCGCTGGCCGTCGGTGAGCAGGATGACGGCCGCCGAGGCGTAGCTGCCGGGCTCCACGGGCTTGAAGTCGCGCGGCTTGTTCTCGCCGTTGTTCTCGCCCAGCGCCTGGGGGGCCATCGGGCGCTGCCCGGTGACCTGGCTCAGGTCGATGCCCGCGTCCGGGAAGATGGTGGCCAGCGACAGCACGATGCCGCTGCCGATGGCCGTGGCGCGCTGGAGCTGGAAGCGGTCGATGGCCGCGACCACGTCCTCGCGGCTGAAAGTGGGCGCCTGCACCACCGCGGCCGTGCCGGCGAAGGCGACCACGCCCACGCGCACGTCGCGCGGCAGGTCGGTCAGGAAGGCCTTGGCCGCGTTCTGTGCCGCCGCCAGCCGCGTGGGCTGCACGTCGGCGGCGCGCATGCTGCCGGAAACGTCCATGGCCAGGATGATGGTCTGCTCGGCCAGCGGCAGCGTCATCACCGCCGTGGGCCGTGCCGAGGCCAGCAGCAGCGTGCCCAGTGCCAGCAGCAGCAGCACCGGCGGCACGTGGCGTTTCCAGGTGCCGCCGCGGCCCAGCGCCTGCTTCACCAGCCCCAGGTCGGCGTAGGGCAAGACCACCTGCTTGCGACGGCGCAGCAGCCACAGGTACAGCAGCACCAGCAGCGGCAGCAGCAGCAGCGTCCACAGCAGCGAGGGCCACAGGAAATTCATCATGGCGACTCCCAGCAATCCCGGCGGTTCCTAAATGACATGGGGCCGCGGCGCCACGCTGCCGGCGGCCAGTCGGCTGCGCTGGCGCCGCAGGTGCACGAAGCGCACGATCGCGGCGGCCAGGTCCTCGTCGCTGGCCAGCTCCAGCGTGTCCACGCCGGCTTGCGCCAAGCCGGTGCGCAACTCGGCTTCGCGCCGCCGCGCCACGTTGGCGAACCGCTGGCGAAAGCCTCTGGAATGCGTGTCCACCATCAGCTGCTCGCCGGTCTCGGCATCCTGGATGTAGACCATGCCCAGGTCGGGCAGCTCCAGCTCCAGCGGGTCGTACAGCCGCACCGCGATCACCTCGTGGCGCAGCGCCAGCGCCGACAGCGGCTCGCTCCAGCCAGGCTCGCTGAAGAAGTCCGACAGCACGAACACCAGCGAGCGCCGGCGCAGTTGCTGCAGCGCGCCCTGCAGCAGCTCGTGCAGCCGGGTGCCTTGCGGCATGGCCACCGGCGCGGGGCGGTTCATGAGCCGTTGCAGCAGCTCCAGCACCTGCATCCGCCCGCTGCGCGCGGGCAGCACCGTGTCCACGCGGCTGCCGTAGAGCAGGGCGCCGACGCGGTTGCCCCGTCGCGCCAGCAGCCGCGCGATCACGGCCGTGAAGTCGATGCCCACCTGCGCCTTGCTGCGCCGGCGCGAGCCGAAGTGCACCGAGGGGCTGAGGTCGAGCAGGAACCAGGCGGCGATGTCGCGGTCCTCGGTGTACTCGCGCACGTAGGGCTGCTGCAGCCGCGCCGTGACGTTCCAGTCGATGCGGCGCACGTCGTCGTGGTGCTGGTACTCGCGCAGGTCCGCCAGGTCCAGCCCCTCGCCGCGGAAGAGGGTGCGGTAGTCGCCCTGAAGCCAGCCGTCGAGGCGGCGGATGGTGCTCCACTCCAGGCGCCGCAGCAGCGCCTCGGCGTTGGCGCCGGGCAGGTCGGGCACCGTAGCGATGGGGTTGCGTTCAGCCATTGGCGGCGAGCTGGACGCGGGCTTCCAGCGGTTTGTCGGGCGCAGGCAGCTTCTGCATCAGCTTGCCGATGATGGTGTCGGGCGAGATGCCTTCGGCCAGCGCCTCGTAGCTCAGCGTCAGGCGGTGGCGCAGCACGTCGGCGGCCAGGTCCACCATGTCCTCGGGCAGCACGTAGCTGCGCCCGCGCAGGAAGGCCAGCGCGCGCGCGCCCTCGACCAGGTTGATGGTGGCGCGCGGGCTGGCGCCGAAGGTGATGTAGCGC
>JAEYPG010000461.1 GCA_023410975.1 Pseudomonadota bacterium | reverse complement strand
GTGATCGCCAACTGGGGCTGGTCCATCGTGGCGCTGGTGTTCCTGTTGAAGATCGCGTTCTACTGGCTTAACGCCAAGGCCTACGCCAGCATGGCCAAAATGAAGGCCATCAATCCGCGCATCATGGAAATGCGCGAGCGCTACAAGAGCGACCCGCAGAAGATGCAGCAGGAAATGATGCGCATCTACCGCGAGGAGAAGGTCAACCCGCTGGGCGGCTGCCTGCCGATCTTCATCCAGATGCCCTTCTTCATCGCCCTGTACTGGGTGCTGCTGAGCTCGGTGGAGATGCGCAACGCGCCGTGGATCGGCTGGATCACGGACCTCTCGGTCAAGGACCCGTTCTACATCCTGCCCCTGCTGATGACCGCCTCCACGCTGCTGCAGACCTGGCTCAACCCGACGCCGCCGGATCCGACGCAGGCCAAGATGATGTGGATCATGCCGCTGGTGTTCTCGGTGATGTTCTTCGCCTTCCCGGCCGGCCTGGTGCTGTACTGGCTGACCAACAACCTGCTGTCCATCGCGCAGCAGTACGTGATCAACAAGCGGCTGGGCGTGCTCAACAAGTAAGCCCCGCCTGACACGCGACCTGCCATGACGCCCCGCCCCGTGCGGGGCGTTTTCCTTGGGCGCTCCACAATTTCCCCCATGCTTGCCCGACACCAGGACCCCATCGTCGCCATCGCCACCGCGCCCGGACGCGGAGCGGTGGGCATCGTGCGCGTTTCCGGCCGCGGCCTCGCGCCGCTGGCCGAAGTGCTCTGCGGCCGCGCGCTGCAGCCCCGGCGCGCCGCCTACGGCCCTTTCCTGGCCGAGGACGGCCAGCCCATCGACCAGGGCCTGGCCCTGTTCTTCCCCGCGCCGCACTCCTACACCGGCGAGGATGTGCTGGAGCTGCAGGCGCACGGCGGCCCGGTGCTGCTGCAGCTGCTGCTGGCGCGCTGCCTGCAGGCCGCGGCGCAAGCGGATGCCGAGGGCCGCGCACGCCTGCCGCGGCTGCGCCTGGCCGAGCCGGGCGAGTTCACCGAGCGCGCCTTCCTCAACGGCAAGCTGGACCTGGCGCAGGCCGAGGCCGTGGCCGACCTGATCGACGCCAGCACCGAGGCCGCGGCGCGCTCGGCGGGCCGCTCGCTGAGCGGCGCCTTCTCCGCCGAGATCGAGACGCTGCGCGAGTACACCGTGAAGCTGCGCATGCTGGTGGAGGCGACGCTGGACTTCCCCGAGGAAGAGATCGACTTCCTGCAGCAGGCCGACGCGCGCGGGCAGCTCACGCGCATCACCGCCACCCTGGACGGCGTGCTGGACCGCGCGCGCCAAGGCGCGCTGCTGCGCGAGGGCATCAAGGTGGTGCTGGCCGGGCAGCCCAACGTGGGCAAGAGCTCGCTGCTCAACGCGCTGGCCGGGGCGGAGCTGGCCATCGTCACGCCGATCGCCGGCACCACGCGCGACCGGGTGCGGGAGACGATCCAGATCCAGGGCGTGCCGCTGCACGTGATCGACACCGCGGGGCTGCGCGAGGAGCACGCCGACGAGGTGGAGCGCATCGGCATCGAGCGCAGCTGGCAGGCGATCCAGGAGGCGGATGCGGTGATCTTTCTGCACGACCTCTCGCGCCTGGGCCAGCCGGCCTACGACGCCGCCGAAGACCAGATCGCGCAGCGCCTGGGCTTGGAAGGCGCGCAAGCCACGGGCGGGCGCGTGCTGCACGTCTACAACAAGGCTGACCTGGGCCAGGCGCCCGAAGGCAGCCTGGCGCTGTGCGCGCGCAGCGGACAGGGGCTGGACGCGCTGCGCGCCGCGCTGCTGGAGCGCGCGGGTTGGCATGCGAGCCCGGAAGGCGTGTTCATCGCCCGCACGCGCCACGTGCAGGCGCTGCGCCGCACGCGCGAGCACCTGGAACTGGCGGCGGCGCACATCGACTCGCCCGAGCCGCCGCTGGACCTCTTCGCCGAGGAACTGCGCCTGGCGCACAACGCGCTGGGAGAAATTACCGGCGCCTTTTCGGCGGACGATTTGCTCGGGGAAATCTTCAGCCGGTTCTGCATCGGCAAATGAGTATGCACAGCGGCACTCCGCGCCGCTGTGCACAACTCGAAGTTATAGGCAGCTCATCCACAGGGAAATCCAGTGCGGCCCTAGCCTTGAATGGCAGACCGTTCACGCCACTCCAGCGCCCTTCGCTGCGCGGTGGAAAAACTCTTTCTGCGACAGTCACTTGCACACGTCGACCCGGTACACCCTGTGGAAGCAGTGCGCTTGAACGCCTGGAAGCTTCAGATCTGGAACGCGAGTTGATTCCAGCCCTGCAAAACGAAGCGGATATCTCCATATGGCTCTTTCCGGATCGAACAAAAAGTTTTATCGCCTTGTGTCTTGAAAACTAACGCCGTTGAGCGGGAAAACCGTCTTTGGAAATTCTCAGCCCCGGCAGCCCGGCATCCGGGCCATGCCGGTGCGTTCCACTCCGTGTGTCCTGTCGACCTGGCTTCTCGATGCCTTGCACCGACCGGCCTGCTCTCCCTGAGCTGCCGGCGGATGTTCGTTTTCCCTCTCTTCAAGAGGAATTTCAGGGTGGTGGTCGTGGTAGCGGGCCCCCTGTGCTGTGGACAACTTGCTTATCCCCTGACTTATCAACTGCTTGCCTCGCGCACAAGGCTGTGGGCGCGACTGCCGCAAGCGTGACGGTGCACAGACAACAACTTGGCGCGAAGTGCGGTGCGCTGTGCACAACCCGAAGTTGTTCATGTCGATATCCACAGCCTTGTTCAATAGTGCGCCGGCGTGGCGCGCCCGAATCCGCCGCAAGACAGGTGCGGACCGGGCGGCGTCAGCCCGCCGCGAGCAGCTGCAGCAGCGGGGCGTCGTTGGGATGGGTGAGGAAGCCGGCCAGCCGCGCGCGCGGCACCAGGTGCACCGCCTGCGTTTCCCAGCACATCCCGCCGGGGTGGCCGCCGATGCGCTGTGCGCGGTAGTAGCGCGTGAGCGTGTTGGTGCGCCGGCAGTCGAGCAGGAAGCCCGTGAGCTGCACCAGCAGCCCGGCTTCCTCCAGCGCCTCCTTCACCGCGGTGGCGCGCAGCGACAGGCCCGGATCGACGCGGCCCTTGGGCAGCGTGCTGGCGTAGCCGCCGAAGCCGTTGCTGGGTGCAACGAGCCACACGCGGCCGTCGCGCTCCTCGATGGCCACGCCCGCGGCGGCCCTGAGCGTGGCCACGGCGGGGTAGGGCGGCTCCTCGAACACCGGCCCGGCCGCGGCCAGCGCCTCCCAGCCGGCGACGTCCGTGGGCAGCGCCACGGCCGGACTCAGGTCCACGCCGAGGAGCCGTGGCGGCAGCGGGCCATCGGGCACGATGGTGGCGACGGCCGCCGGGTCCAGCCAGGTCGCCGGCGGCGTCGGCGTGCTGGGGCGGCGCAGCGGTACGGGCGCGCCGTTCTCGTCCGGGCGGGGATGGAAGTGTTGCGTGGAGGACATGGCTGCCAGGGTAGGACGGCCGCGCGCCCTCAGCCCCGCAGCAGCTTGTCCTCGGCCAGGGCCAGCGCCTCGGGCACGCCCGACAGCACCAGCGTGTCGCCGGGGTGAAGCACGATCTCGTCGCTGGCCTGCACCACCTGGCCGGCGGCGCGGCGCACGGACAGCGTGCGCACACCCAATGCGTGCAGTGTCAGGTCGCCCAGCTTCTGGCCCAGGCTCGCCGCGGCGGCGGGCAGGCTGACCGTGGCCAGCCGCGCCTGCTGGCGCTCCTCCAGCGTCTGGTCGTCATCGGCACCGTGGAAATAGCCGCGCAACAGGCCGTAGCGCGCTTCGCGCGCCTCGCGCGCCAGCCGCAGCACGCGGCGCACCGGCACGCCCACCAGCGCCAGCGCGTGGCTGGCCAGCATCAGCGAGCCTTCCAGCGCCTCGGGCACCACCTCGGTGGCGCCGGCGGCGCGCAACTTCTCCAGGTCGCTGTCGTCGATGGTGCGCACCAGCACCGGCACGTGCGGCGCGTGCTCGTGCACGAGGCCCAGCACCTTCAGCGCCGACGGGGTGTCGTGGTAGGTGATGACCACGGCGCTGGCGCGCGCCAGGCCCGCGGCCATGAGGCTGCGCAGCCTTGCCGCGTCGCCGAAGACCACGCTCTGCCCGGCGGCGGCGGCCTGGCGCACGCGGTCCGGGTCCAGGTCCAGCGCCATGTACGGGATCTTTTCCGCCTCCAGCAGCCGCGCCAGCGCCTGGCCGCTGCGGCCGTAGCCGCAGATGATCAAGTGCGCCTCGTTGCGCATCGACTTCTTGGCGATGGAGGTGAGCTGCACCGACTGCATCATCCAGTCGGTCGCGGACAGGCGCGCCACGAGGCGGTCGGCATGCATGATCACGAAGGGCGTGGCCAGCATCGACAGCACCATGCTCGCCAACACCGGGCTGACCCATTTGGGATCGATGAGCCCGTTCTCGCTGCTCAGGCTGAGCAGCACGAAGCCGAACTCGCCCGCCTGCGCCAGGTACAGGCCCGTGCGCAGCGCCACGCCCGGCGGCGCGCGGAAGATGCGCGCCAGCCCGGCCACCAGCACGAACTTGGCCAGCAGCGGCAGCGTGGACAGCAGCAGCACCAGTGGCCACTGCGTGAGCATCGGCCGCCCGTCGAGCTTCATGCCGATGGTGATGAAGAACAGGCCCAGCAGCACGTCGTGGAAGGGGCGGATGTCGCTCTCCACCTGGTGCTTGTAGGGCGTCTCCGCGATGAGCATGCCGGCGACGAAGGCGCCCAGCGCCAGCGACAGCCCCGCATGCTCCGTCAGCCAGGCCAGGCCCAGCGTCACCAGCAGTAGGTTCAGCACGAAGAGCTCCTCGCTCTTGCGCCGCGCCACCAGCGTAAGCCACCAGCGCATGAGCTTCTGCCCGCCCGACAGCAGCAGTGCCAGCAGCGCCACGGCCTTGAGCAGCGCCAGGCCCAGCGCCTGCAGCAGGTTGCCGCCACCGGCACCCAGCGCCGGGATCAGCACCAGCAGCGGCACCACCGCCAGATCCTGGAACAGCAGGATGCCCAGCACGCGGCGCCCGTGCTCGCTCTCCAGCTCCAGCCGCTCGGCCATGAGCTTCACGACGATGGCGGTACTGGACATGGCGATCGCGCCGCCCAGCGCCACCGCGCCCTGCCACGAAAGCTCCCAGGGCCGCGCCGTGAAGGAGAAGGCGAACAGCAGCAGCAGGTGGCCCACGACCGCGCCGACCATGGTCAGCACCACCTGCGACAGGCCCAGCCCGAACACCAGCGTGCGCATGCTGCGCAGCTTGGGCAGGTTGAACTCCAGCCCGATGGCGAACATCAGGAACACCACGCCGAACTCGGCCAGGTACTTCACGCCCGCGCTGTCCTTGGCCAGCGCCAGCGCATTGGGGCCGATGAGCACGCCTACGGCGAGGTAGCCCAGCATGGGCGGCAGCTTCATGGAACGGCACAGCACCACGCCCAGCACGGCGGCGATCAGGTAAAGCAGGACGAGTTCAAGCGTGGAGGCCATGGAGCGGGAACGGGGGAGACTGCGGCGCGGACGCAAGCACGGGGGCCTGCCACCTAGAATCCCCGACTCTATAGGACCCCCCTCAAGTGAAAGCCCTGGATCCCCAACGAGCGCTGGCGCTGGCCGCGCAGACCTTCGACATCGAGGCGCGCGCGCTGCTGGTGCTCAAGGAGCGCGTGCAGCGCGACGATGCCTTCGCCCGTGCCGTGCGCCTCATGCTGGATTGCAGCGGGCGCGTGGTGGTGATGGGCATGGGCAAGAGCGGCCACGTGGGCCGCAAGATCGCCGCCACGCTGGCCTCCACCGGCACGCCGGCGATGTTCGTGCACCCGGCCGAGGCCGGCCACGGCGACCTGGGCATGGTCACGGCCGGCGACGTGGTGCTGGCGCTGTCCAACTCCGGCGAGAGCGACGAGCTCAACCTGATCCTGCCGGTGCTCAAGCGGCTGCAGGTGCCGCTGGTGGCGATGACGGGCCGTGCGGAATCGGCGCTGGGGCGCCATGCCGACGTGGTGCTCGACAGCGCCGTCGAGGCGGAGGCCTGCCCGTTGAACCTGGCGCCCACGGCCAGCACCACGGCGCAGATGGCTTTCGGCGACGCGCTGGCGGTGGCGCTGCTTGATGCGCGAGGCTTCAAGGAAGAGGACTTCGCGCGTTCGCACCCCGGTGGCGCGCTGGGCCGCAAGCTGCTGGTGCTGGTGGGGGACCTGATGCGCGCGGGCGAAGCGGTGCCGCGCGTGGGCCCGCAGGCCGACTTCAACACGCTGCTGCGCGAGATGACGGGCAAGGGCCTGGGCTTCACGGCCATCGTGGACGAGGCCGGCCATGCGCAGGGCATCTTCACCGACGGCGACCTGCGCCGCCTCATCGAGCGCGGCGTGGACCTGCGCTCGCTCACCGCGGCGGACGTGATGCACCCGAATCCCAAGCGCGTGCGCGAGGACGAGCTGGCCGTCGAGGCCGCCGACCTGATGGAGCGGCACCGCATCACCAGCGTGCTGGTGGTGGACGAACAGCAGCGCGTGGTGGGCGCGCTCAACAGCAACGACCTCATGCGGGCCAAGGTGATCTGATGTTGCCGGCACTCACGTTCGCGCCCGAGCTGCTGCTGCGGGCCCAGGGCCCCGGGCTGGGCATGCGCGCGGCCATCTTCGACGTCGACGGCGTGCTCACCGATGGCAGCCTCTACATCGGCGACGCCGGCGAGGTGTTCAAGGCTTTCAGCGTGCTCGACGGGCAGGGGCTGAAGCTGCTGGCGCAGGGCGGCATCGTGCCCATCGTCATCACCGGGCGCGACTCGGCAGCGGTGCGTCGCCGCGTGGCCGACCTAGGGCTGCAGCACGCGCACTACGGCGTGAAGGACAAGCTGGCCGTGGCGCAGCAGGTGCTGGCCGGGCTGGGCATTGGCTGGGAGGAGCTGGCGGTGATCGGCGACGACTGGCCGGACCTGCCGCTGATGGCGCGTGCGGGCTTCGCCTGCGCGCCGGCCAACGCGCATGCCGAGGCGCGGGCGCGGGCGCATTACGTCACCGCCGCGCGCGGCGGGCAGGGGGCGGCGCGCGAGTTCTGCGACCTGCTGCTGGTGGCCAGCGGCCGCTATGCGGCGCTGCTTGACGGTCATCTGACCACGCTGGACGCCCGCTGAGAGACCGCCATCGTGCTGGCCCTGGACGACGACACCCTGCCTCCGCCACCGCCTCCGCGCCGCGCGCCCGTGCAGATGCCCTGGAGCCTGCGCCTGCGCGAGTGGGCGCTGGGCTACCTGCCGCTGTTGATGATGGCGCTGCTGGCGCTGGCCACCTGGTGGCTGGTGAAGAACACACCCAGCGCGCCCGGTGCGGAGGGCGAGCGGCCGGTGAGCCACGTGCCCGACTACACGATGAATGGGTTCACCACGCAGCGCTTCGCGCCCACGGGGGCGCTGAGGGTGCAGATCGAGGGCGCGCAGCTGCGCCACTACCCGGATACCGACACCTTCGAAATCGACGACGTGCGCATCCGCGCGCTGGGCGAGGACGGCAGCGTCACCAACGCCACGGCGCGCCGCGCGCTCAGCGACGGCAAGGGCACGCACGTGCAGTTGCTCGGCAGCGCGCAGGTGGTGCGCGAGACGACCGATGGGCGCGAGCCGATTGAGTTTCGTGGCGAAGCGCTGCAGCTTTTCACTGAGACCGAGCGCGTCTACTCTGACCAGCCGGTGCAGGTGCGGCAGGGCCGCAACGACATCCGGGCTGCAGGCATCGACTACGACCATCGCACCCGCGTGGCGCAGCTGCAGGGTCCGATCAAGGCGCGGCTGGATCCGCCGGCCCGACGCCGTTGAGCCGCCTCGTCTTCATCACCGGCGGTTCCAGCGGCATTGGGCAGGCGCTGGCTGCGCATGCACTGGACCAAGGCTGGCGCGTGGTGCTGGTGGCGCGGCGCAAGGAGGCTCTGCTGGACTGGGCGCAGCAGCAGCCTGCGGCGCAGCGCATTGCCGTCTATGCCGCCGACGTGCGCGATCCGCAGGCGATGGCGGCAGTGGGCCGCGAGTGCATCGCCGCGCATGGGTTGCCAGACGTGGTCATTGCCAATGCGGGCATCAGCGTGGGCATCGACAGCGCCGATTTCGAGGACCTGCAGGTGCTCAGGGAGACGCTGGAAACCAACGTGCTGGGCATGGCTGCGAGCTTTCACCCGTTCCTGGCGCCCATGCGCGAGCGGCGTGCGGGCACGCTGGTGGGCATCGGCAGCGTGGCGGCCATCCGCGGGCTGCCGGGCCATGGCGCCTACTGCGCCAGCAAGGCCGCAGTGCTGGCTTATTGCGAGAGCCTGCGCGGGGAGTGCCGTCCCTTCGGAGTGCGCGTGCTCACGCTCAGTCCTGGCTACGTGAACACGCCGCTGACGCAGGGCAATCCCTATCCGATGCCGTTTCTGATGACGCCCGAGGCCTTTGCGCGCAGTGCATGGCGGGCGATCGAGCGCGGCGACAGCTACCGTGTCATTCCATGGCCAATGGCCGTGGTGGCGCGGCTGTTGCGCTTGCTGCCGAACGCATTGTTCGACCGCGTTTTTTCGGGCCGGCCGCGCAAGCCGCGACGCAGTCGTTGAGCTCAGGGTGCCAAAACGCGATTGACGATTGACAAAAATCCAGTGTGAGCACAGCCCGCCATGGAGTGAGCCAACGCGATCAGCGGCCTGAAACCCCAAAAGAACGAAAGGCGCTGGTTTATGCCAGCGCCCTTGGAGGCCGGCCCGTGAGGGCCGGAATCTCAATCAATGCGTCAGTAGCTGCTGCTGCCGCCACCGTAGCCGCCACGGCCACCGCCGCCGCCACCGTAGCCGCCGCGGCCACCGCCGCCGCCGTAGGGGCTGCGGCCACCGCCGCCACCACCGTAGCCGCCGCCACCACCACCGTAGCCGCCACCGCCGCCACCACCGTAGCCGCCGCGGCCACCGCCGCCGCCGCCGTAGCCACCACCCGGGCGCTCTTCACGCGGACGAGCTTCGTTGACCACGATAGCGCGGCCTTCGAGGGCCTGACCGTTCATGCCGTTGATGGCGGCCTGCGCCTCGGCATCCGAGCCCATCTCGACAAAGCCGAAGCCCTTCGAGCGGCCGGTTTCACGGTCCATCATCACCTTCGCAGAGGTCACGGAACCGAACTGAGAGAACGCCTCGTGCAAAGAATCATCACGGACGCTGTAGGCCAGATTGCCCACATACAACTTATTTCCCATGGGGAAGCCCCTTTCCAATCTCACTCACTCAATACCATGTGGAGCTTCAACCCATCGTGAACCACTCAACCGAAGGCGCCGCATCCAGACACAGGCGAACCATTATCAAGGAATCTTTCCGCGCCACACGTGGCAGGGAAGTTAAATGTTGTATTGCTGGTTGAGGATAAACCCGTAGCAAACCCAGGTACAGCCCTGGTACCCCGGGCTTTCCGGGCTGGCAATACGAACAGCCTTCGTCGCTTTTTCGACCTGTAGCATTGCCTGTTGCGACGCCACGAGGAGCGTTGTGCATGCCGGTCTGCGAACGATTCGCGCTGGGGCAGTGCCATGCCTTCCTGCCTTGTTTGACGCACGGCACGGTAGTGCTTCTCTCGGCGATCGCCTAAGAGGGTGTAGACAGATTCGACCGGCGCGCCAATTGGCGCGTCAAGGGCTCTTCGCATCCGAAGACGGCCATGGGCTCAGCAAAGGACCGGGGTACGGACGGGGTTAACCACGGCGGCCGTCCTCGTTCGCTCACCGAGAAGCACTTGCTGGTGCTGCGCGAGATCGTGGCGGCGCACCTACGGGTACACGGGGCCGCCCACCGCCGCGAGCACAACGGCTTGGACTACAGCTGCTGCCTCACTGACACGGAATGGGCGCGGGTGGCCGACCTCTTCGGGCACCACGCTGGCGGACGCGGCATGCCACCGCGGCTGGATCGGCACACGCTGGCAGATGCCTGCTGCTATGGGTTGCGCACAGGCTGCGCTTGGCGGCGGCTGCCCAAGCGTTCAACGGCCTACAAGTCCTTCAGCCGTTGGCCAGCGCAAGGTGCATTCGAAGCCATGCAGATCGACGGCGCCAGCAGTGGCGCGGGCGTCTCGGGCGCCACGCCCTGCCCAGCGCTGCTGTGCTGGATGCGCAGTCCATGCGCGGATCGCCGCAAGGCGGCGAGAGCGGCTTCGATGGCGCCAAGAAAGTCAAGGGCCGCAAGCGGCACATGCTCGTGGACACGATGGGGCTGCTGCTGGCGGTGAGCGTGACGGCGGCCAGCGTGACGGACCGCGACGGCGCCACCGACGTGGTAGCGCAGGCCTGTGCCAAGCCGCCATCAATCAAGACTTTGTTCGTTGACGGCGCCTACAGCGGCCAGTGCGCGATGGCGTTGCACGAGGCGCACGGGATCGATGTTCAGGTAGTGCGTCACCCCGGCCACCGCGATGCATATATGTGTTCCATGGCCAATACAGCGACGAGCCGCGCGCCACGGTGCCCACCGGCTTCATAGTGCTACCCAAGCGCGCCGGGTTGTTGAGCGCACACACGCCTGGACGGAGCGCTGCCGCCGCCTGGTGATGCACCACGATCGCAAGCTCAGTACATCGACGGCTTGGGCAGGGCTAGCAGAGGCGCAGCTTCTGGTGCGCAGGCGGGCCGTTCAGGGTTGAATCTGTCTACACCCTCTAAGGCGCAGTGGTCCGATGAGCATGGCGCCCTCTCAACTCGGCGCCTTCACCCGCTCGGACTCCTCGCGCGCCTGGCCTGACTTGCAGTACCACGTGCAGCCACTGTCGCTGGATGCCTTCGGAGAGCCTCTGCACGCCTTCGACGCCTTCACCGCCAGCGTCTGCAACCTCAACCCCGGCTCGCGCGGCTGGCCGGTGACATCGGCACCACCATCTTCCATCCCGTGGGCACCTGCCGCATGGGGCGCGCGGACGAGACAGGCAGGCGGTGGTCGATGCCCGGTTGCGGCTGCGCGGACTGCGCGTGGCTGACGCCAGCGTGATGCCCACGATCACCAGCGGCAACACCAACTCGCCCACCCTCTGATCGCCAGGCGTGCCGCGCACTGGATGCTGCGGGAGACACCGTCGGACACACTCAACCGGGTAAATACCGATGTCGGGGGTAACGCAACTGCTTACATTGCGCGGACTCGCAGCGACGCCGCCTCCTCGGCAGGCGTTGTCTGGACGGAGGCCGAGGAGACTGTTCAGAACGATTCAAAGAAGTGAGCGAAGCGCCGCCCCCATAGCGGCCCGCTGTCACAATTCAAGGGCGCCGGTTCGACCGGCGCCTTTTTTTTGTCCCGCATCTCCGCTTTTCTGTTGTTCATGTCTGAATTGCTGCTGGTTGCCCTGGCTTCGGCCTTAGCGGGTTTCATCGATGCCATCGTTGGCGGCGGCGGGCTGGTACTCACGCCGGCGCTGTTCGCGGTCTACCCCCAAGCCGTGCCGGCCACGCTGCTGGGCACCAACAAGAGCGCCTCGGTCTGGGGCACGGCCTGGGCCTGCACGCAGTACGCGCGCCGCGTGCAGCTGAACTGGCGCACGCTGTGGCCGGCGGTGGTGGCAGCGCTCGTGTCCGCTTTCCTGGGCGCCTGGGCCGTTACGCTGGTCAGCCCCTCGGGGCTCAAGCGCGCCCTGCCGTTGCTGCTGCTGGCGGTGCTCGTCTACACGTTGGCGCGCAAGGACCTGGGCCGTACCCACCGCCCGCGCTTCGTCGGCCGCCACGAGGCGCTGGCCGCCGCCGTGGTAGGCGCCACGGTGGGCTTCTACGACGGTTTCTTTGGCCCGGGCACCGGCAGCTTCTTTGTGTTCCTGTTCGTGCGCGTGCTGGGCTACGACTTCCTGCACGCTTCGGCCAGCGCCAAGCTGCTGAACCTGGCCACCAACATCGCGGCACTGGCGCTGTTCGCGCCCAAGGGCCACGTGTGGTGGCACATCGCCCCGGTGCTGGCCGCGGCCAACGTGGGCGGCAGCCTGCTGGGCACGCGGCTGGCACTGCGCCATGGCGCCGGTTTCGTGCGTGCAATTTTCATCACTGTGGTGAGTGCGTTGATCCTGAAGACCAGCTTTGACGCATTACGGCTGTGATACGTATGCGTCTGCACGCGCCTGCCGCGTACCATCGCCGTGTTTGCCCCCCGCACCGCAGGCTGTGCCATGCCCGTCGATCCTGAACTACGTCGCCTCGACGTCGACATTCCGACCCAACCCCACGCGCTGGCGCAGCTCACGCCGCTGCTGTCGCGTGAAGACACCGGCCTGCAGGCCGTTTCCGCGCTCATCGAGACTGACATGGCGCTGGCCGCAGCCGTGCTGCGTGCCGTCAACTCCTCGCTCTACGGACTGCGTGGCCGCGTGCAGACGGTGCACCAAGCCTTGACGTACCTTGGCCTGCGCGAGGTGGCGGCCATCACTTTCGAGTTCGGACTGCGCGCCGTCTTCCCACCGGCGCTGGAGCTGGAACCGTTGTGGCAGCGCGCCGTCAAGCGCGGGCTGCTCATGGGCCGCATGGCGCAGCGCCTGAGCACCACCGACGGCTGGGCCGCTCACTCCGCCGGCCTGTTCGAGGAGTGCGGCAAGGCGGTGCTGTTCCGCCACGACTGTGCGCACTACCGCACCATGCTCAAGGATGCCGGCGACGACGACGTGGCACTGACTCGGCTGGAGCGCCAGCGCTTTGGCGTGAGCCATGACGCGCTGGGCGCGGCCCTGTGCGAGAGCTGGGGGCTGGCCGGCTCGGCCGTGGCCTGCGTGCGCCACCACATTGCCGTGCAGCGCGGCGCTCCTTTTCCCCCAGGGCTGCAGCGACCGCTGGTGCTGGCACTGTCAGCCGTGGCGCATAGCCTGATGCACGAACCCGACCGCCTGAAAGAGACGGTGCAGCGTGTGGCGGAGCCCGCCGGGGTGCAGCCGGACAGGCTGCTGGAAACGGCGCGGCGCGTGCATGAGCAACCCCAGGGCGCTGGCGACTGACGCCCCCTGGCGGCGGTGCAAGCGGCTTCAGGCCGGCGCGCCGTCGATGAACAGCCGCAGTTCCCCGGGCGCGAAGGGCGTCCACTCCTCGTCCGCGGTCAGCGGCTCGGTGGCGATCACGGCCACGCGGTCCTGCGGCGTGGTGAGCTGGGAGAAGTCCACCGTCAAGTCCTCGTCGCGCAGCCGCGTGGGCCGGAAGGGGTGGCGGCGCTGCAGCCAGAACAGCCGCGTGGAGCCGTGCGCCCACAGCGCCTGGCCGTTGGAGAGCAGGAAGTTGAAGCTGCCCTGCGCATTGAGCTGCGGCACCAGCTCCGCGAGCGTGCGCGTGAGCTCCGGCAGCGCCGGCACGCTGGCATGCGCCTTGGCCAGCTCCTGCATCAGCCAGCAGAAGGCGCGCTCGCTGTCGGTGTCGCCCACGGGCCGGAAGGCGCCATGCAGCCGCGGCTCGAAGCTCTTGAGGTCGCCGTTGTGGGCGAACACCCAGTAGCGGCCCCAGAGCTCGCGCATGAACGGATGCGTGTTCTCCAGCGCGGTGCGCCCGTGCGTGGCCTTGCGGATGTGGGCGATGACGTTCTGGCTGCGAATGGGGCAGCGCTGCAGCAGCTCGGCCACCGGCGACTGGCGCGCGCCGTAGTGGTCCACGAACAGCCGCACGCCGCGGTCCTCGAAGAAGGCGATGCCGAAGCCGTCCTTGTGCTCGTGCGCACGGGTGGCCAGCCCCGTGAAGCTGAACATCACGTCGGTCGGCGTGTTGGCATTCATGCCCAGGAGTTGGCACATGGCGGGAATTGTGCAGGAGGCCGTGGGCGCGTCCCGCGGCGGGAGGCCCGCCGCCGGCCGCGGTCTTGGATCGCCCCTTACTGGCCGGGCACGAGCAGCTTCATCAGCCCGCGCACGCTCAGCAGGTGGCCGGGGTTGCTGCGCTCGTCCAGCACGCCGCTGAGGCGCCTCAGGATCGAGGGGCTCTGCCGCGCGCGCCAGATCACCAGGTCGGCCAGCCAGGGATGGTCGTTGATGCGGTTGGCTTTCTCGTAGAGCGCGAAGCGCGGGCGCAGCGCCTGCATCGACTGCTCGTAGCGCGCGCGCACCTGCGCGTCGGACAGCGACTCCGGACGGGCTGCCTGCAGCGCCTGTGCCGCCAGCATGCCCGTCTCCATGGCCTTGCCGATGCCCTCGCCGGTGAAGGCGTAGGTGCTGCCCGCGGCCTCGCCGCACACCAGCATCCCGGACCGCGACCAGCGCGCGCCGGTGAGCGAGCAGCGCAGCGGCGCGCCCTTGAGCTCGCCCACCATCTCGCCCTCGGCCATCAGCTCGCGCGCCGGGGCGTAGACCTCGCAGAAATCCGCAAACAGCTGGCGCAGGTTCACGGGCTGCATGTGGCCGTGGCCCTGCGCGTCGGCTTGGTGGCTGCCCAGCAGCCCGGCGCCGATGTTGAACACGGCCCCCGGCCCCGGAAAGATCCAGCCGTAGCCGCCGCGCAGCTTGCGGTGCCACACCACTTCCAGCGCATGCAGCCGCTGCGCCAGGCCCTCGTGGCGCATGTGGGCTCGCAGCGCCACGCCGCTGGGCGTGTGGCGCTCACACAGCCCGGCGGCGATGAGCGCCTGCGGCTTCGCCCCGGTGGCCAGCACCACCC
>JAEYPG010000447.1 GCA_023410975.1 Pseudomonadota bacterium | reverse complement strand
GCCGGGCAGCACGCCCAGCAGCGGCACCTCCGGCAGGCTCACCGCCGAGGAACGGTCATCGACCAGGATGATCTCGTCGCAGGCCAGCGCCAGCTCGTAGCCGCCGCCGGCGCAGGCGCCGTTGACGGCCGCAACGAACTTCAGGCCGGAATGGGCGCTGGAATCCTCCATGCCGTTGCGCGTCTCGTTGGTGAACTTGCAGAAGTTCACCTTCCAGGCATGGCTGGAGACGCCCAGCATGAAGATGTTGGCGCCGGAGCAGAAGATGCGGTCCTTGGCGCTGGTGACGATGACGCTCTTGACTTCCGGGTGCTCGAAGCGGATGCGGTTGAGCGCGTCGTTGAGCTCGATGTCCACGCCCAGGTCGTAGCTGTTGAGCTTGAGCTTGTAGCCCGGGCGCAGCCCGCCGTTCTCGTCGATGTTGAGCGTCAGCGTGGCAACGGACCCTTCGGTCCGCAGCGACCAGTGCTTGTACTGCGAAGGATCGGTCTGGTAGTCAACGCGGGTGGTGTCGGCGGCAGCAGCGTTCATCGGGTCTCCTGTGAGGCCGTGGTGGCCTAAACATGCAACATCATGCAGTTGCGATGAGCTGCATCATAGTGCCGTTTACAGCTGCGTCAATTCAAGAAAGGCACTTTAATTCATAGTGCCGGGTAAATACTGAACGTCATGTCAGTGGCCGGCGTTGCCGAGCTGCAGCGATTCGCGCAGGGCCGCGAGGGCTTGTGGCACGGTCTTGCCGCTGGTATCGAAGGCCAGGTCCGCCTTGCCGTAGAAGGCCGCGCGCTCCAACAGAATGCGGCGCAGATCCTCCATTGCTTCGGCGTTGCCCGCCATGGGCCGCAGGTCACCCTGCTCAATCACGCGGCGCATGTGTTCGGCCGGCGTGGCGCGCAGCCAGACCGTGCGGCAGTGCGACAGGAGCAGGTTCAGCGTGGCTGGGTCGGACACCAGGCCACCGGGCGTGGCAATGACGGCATCGGGATAGAGCTGGATGGACTCTTCCAGGGCGCGGTGCTCGTAGCGCCGGTAGGCCAAAGGGCCCAGCAAGTTGTGGATCTCCGCCAAGCCGCAACCAGCCACGCGTTCGATTTCCTTGTTCAGCTCCACAAAGGGCACGTTCAACTCGTCGGCCAGCAGCCGCCCCAGCGTGGTCTTGCCCGCGCCGCGCAGCCCGACGAGCGCGATGCGCGAGTGCCGCTGGCGGGGCTGGTCATACAGGCGCGCCAGCGCCAGCCGTGCCCGGCGGAGCTCCGCGTCGCCACGGCCACGCAGCAACTCGCGGATCAGCAGCCGTTCCGCTGCGTTGCTCTCCTCGTTGCCAAGCAGGTCCATCAGCTCGCAGTCCAGCGCACGCGCCACTTGGCGCAGCACCAGTACCGAAGGGTTGCCGACACCCGACTCCAGGTTGGCCAAGTGGCGCTCGGACACATCACTGACCGACGCCAGAGCGCGCCGCGCCAAGCCTTTGCGCGCGCGCAACGAGCGCACCCGTTCTCCCAGCACGGTCAGGAATGGGTCGCGTTGCGTCGTCTGGCGCTCGATGGCTTGATCCGTCTGCACGTCCATGGCTTATCGGTGTTTACCCGGCACATGCATTATCGTGCTTGACCAGGAACAATGGTGCCGTTAACTTTGATACATGCACTTTAGTTCCACCAGCGGGTTCATCCGCAGTGGCCTTCGCTTTCAAGCCCTGCCGTCGAACGCCGCCATGTCCCCTGATCGCTTCCAGGATCTGCTGTCTTCACTCACCGCGTCTCTTCAGGGCCGGCCACTCGATCACACGCTGGCAGAGCATCTCAACCGCACGTACCCGGCCGACAGCCCGGAGTTCGAAGCGATCTTCGAGGCCTGCCGCCAGGCCGTGGCCGCGGGCTGGATGTGCAGCCGCGAGAACGACGGCATCCGCTGGGGCCGCGTCATCAAGCACGGCGCGGCCACGCACGGCTTCTCGGTGGACGTGGTGGACATGAAGGACTTGGCCGGCCCGCACCACGTGCACCCCAACGGCGAGATCGACATGGTCATGCCCATCCGGGCCGACGGCACGCCCGGCGGCAGCGCCCGCTTCGACGGCCAGGGCGCGGGCTGGAAGGTGTACGGCCCCGGCAGCGCGCACCGGCCCACCGTCAGCGGCGGCCGGGCCCTCGTGCTGTACCTGCTGCCGCAAGGCGCCATCGAGTTCAGCCGCGGCTGACCTTGCCTCAACGCACATCACTCCAAGGGAAATTTCATGACCGAGCTGTTGAAGAACTTCGTCCACGGCGAATGGGTGGTCGGCCAGGGCGCGGGCACGCCGCTGTTCGATCCCGTCACCGGCCAGGAACTGGTGCGCGTCTCCAGCCAGGGGCTGGACTTGGCGCGGGCCTTCGCCTTCGCTCGGGAGCGCGGCGGCACCGCGCTGCGCGCCATGAGCTATGACCAGCGCGCGGCCATGCTGGGCGGCCTGGCCAAGGCCTTGCAGGCGCACCGCGACGCCTATTACGAGATCGCCACCGCCAACTCCGGCACCACCAAGGCGGATTCCGGCATCGACATCGACGGCGGCCTGTACACGCTGGGCCAGTACGCGCGCTGGGGCGCCGCGCTGGGTGACGCCAAGGCGCTGCTCGATGGCGCCTCCATGCCACTGGCCAAGGACGGCGTGTTCCAGTCGCAGCACTTGCTGGTGCCCACACGCGGCGTGGCGCTGTTCATCAATGCATTCAACTTCCCCGCCTGGGGTCTGTGGGAAAAGGCCGCGCCGGCGTTGCTCTCGGGCGTGCCCGTGATCGTCAAGCCCGCCACCGCCACTGCGTGGCTGACGCAGCGCATGGTGGCCGACGCGGTGGCTACCGGGCTGCTGCCCGAAGGCGCACTGTCGGTGGTTTGCGGCAGCTCCGCCGGGTTGTTGGAGCAACTTCAACCCTTCGACGTGCTGTCCTTCACCGGCTCGGCGCAAACGGCCGCGCTGATCCGGTCGCATCCCACCGTGGTGGCCCACTCGGTGCGCGTGAACATCGAGGCCGACAGCCTCAACGCCGCGCTGCTGATGCCCGACGCAACGCCCGAGAGCGAAGCGATGAAGCTCTTCGTGCGCGAGGTGGTGCGCGAGATGAGCATCAAGTCGGGCCAGAAATGCACCGCCATCCGCCGGGCGCTGGTCCCCGCGACGCTGTACAAGGCAGCGGCACAAGCCATCGCGGGCAAGCTCGCGGGCATCGCCGTCGGTGACCCGCGCAACGAGTCGGTGCGCATGGGCGCGCTCGTGAGCCGCGAGCAGTTCGAGGGCGTGCGCGCCGGCATCGAGGCGCTGAAGGCCCAAACCCGCGTGGTGTTCGACGGCAGCGCCCAGCCGCTGGTGGGAGCCGATGCGGCCGTGGCGGCCTGCATCGCGCCCACGCTGCTGGCCTGCGACGACCCGGACCACGCCGACCTCGTGCACCGCGTCGAAGTGTTTGGTCCGGTGGCCACGCTCATGCCCTACCGCGACCTCGCGCATGCGCTGTCCCTGGTCGCGCGGGGCGAAGGCTCCCTGGTGTGCTCGCTCTACGGCGACGAGGCCGTGAGCCTCGCACAGGCCGCCACGGAGCTGGCCGCCTGCCACGGCCGCGTGCACGTGGTCAGCCCCGCAGTGGGCGCCACGCATACCGGCCACGGCAACGTGATGCCGCACTCGCTGCACGGCGGCCCCGGCCGCGCCGGTGGCGGCGAGGAGCTCGGCGGCCTGCGCGCGCTGGGCTTCTACCACCGCCGCGCGGCGGTGCAGGCCGAGGCCGCCGTGATCCAGGCCCTGGGCGCGCTGCCGCTGAGCCACTGAGCGCAAGCGCTCCACCGCAGGCGCTGCAGCGCGCCCACCACAACATCTACAGGAGACCACACCCCATGAGCAGTTTCACCGCGCCGCCGGCGCGCTTCAATTTCGCCCAGCACATCCTGTCGGCCAACGCGGGCCGTGCCGGCAAGGCGGCCTACATCGACGACGTCGCCGCGTTGTCCTATGGCGAGCTGGCCGAACAGGTGCGGCGGGTGGCCGCCGGCCTCGCGGCCCTGGGCGTACGGCGCGAGGAGCGCGTGCTGCTGCTGATGCACGACTGCAGCCACTGGCCCGTGACTTTTCTGGGGTGCCTGTATGCCGGTGTGGTGCCGGTGGCGGTCAACACGCTGCTGACCGCGGACGACTACGCCTACATGCTCTCCCACAGCCGCGCACAGGCGGCCCTGGTGTCCGGGGCGCTGCTGCCCACGCTGCAAGGCGCCATGGAGCGCTCGGCGCACGAGCTCAGGCACCTGGTGGTCTCGCGCGGCAACAACTTGCCCGCCGGGGCACTGGACTTCGACGCCTGGGTCGCGGCGCAGGCGCCGGCGGCGAAGTGCGCCGACACGGCGCCCGACGACATCGGCTTCTGGCTCTACTCCTCCGGCTCCACCGGCCGCCCCAAGGGCACGGTCCACACCCACGGCAACCTGTACTGGACGGCCGAGCTCTATGCCCGCCCGGTGCTGGGGCTGAGGGAAGACGACACGTGCTTCAGCGCCGCCAAGCTGTTCTTCGCCTACGGCCTGGGCAATGGCCTGAGCTTTCCGCTGTCGGTGGGCGCCACGGTGGTGCTCATGGCCGAGCGTCCGACACCCGAGGCCACCTTCAAGCGCCTGGTCGAGCGCAAGCCCACCGTGTTCTTCGGCGCGCCCACGGGCTACGCCGGCATGCTCGCCTCGCCCGCGCTGCCCAGTCGGGAGCAGGTGGCGCTGCGGCTGTGCTCATCCGCCGGCGAGGCGCTGCCGCGCGAAATCGGCGAGAACTTCACCGCCCACTTCGGCGCCGAGATCGTCGACGGCATCGGTTCCACCGAGATGCTGCACATCTTCCTCTCCAACCGCCCCGGCGACGTGCGCTACGGCACGTCGGGCAAGCCGGTGGAAGGTTATGAAGTGGAGCTGCGCGACGAGAACGGGCGCGTCATCACCGGCGCGGAGGAAGTCGGCGACCTCTACATCCAGGGTCCCAGCAGCGCATTGATGTACTGGACCGATCGGGAAAAGAGCCGCGAGACCTTCCGCGGCGCCTGGACCAAGAGCGGCGACAAGTACTACCGCAACGCCGAGGGCTACTACGTCTATGCCGGCCGCAGCGACGACATGCTCAAGGTCAGTGGCCAGTACGTCTCGCCCTTCGAGGTCGAATCCACGCTGGTGCAGCACCCTGCCGTGCTGGAGGCCGCCGTCATCGGCGTCAACGACGAAAACGGCCTGACGCGTGCCAAGGCCTTCGTGGTGCTCAAGAGCGCGGGTGACGGCGGCGAGGCCATGGCCGAGACGCTCAAGGCCTTCGTCAAGAAGGAGCTCGCCCCACACAAGTACCCGCGCCAGATCGTGTTCGTGCACGAGTTGCCCAAGACCGCCACCGGCAAGATCCAGCGCTTCAAGCTGCGCGAGGCGGAGAGCCGCCAGTGAGCGCTGCCACCGTGATCAGCCGCTTCGTCGATCTGCCCGCGGCGCAGCGTGAGTTGCGGCTGGAGTACGACTGGGTAGGCTGCGACGACCCCAATGCGCCGCTGCTCGTCTTCCTGCATGAGGGGCTCGGCTCCGTGAGCATGTGGAAGGACTTTCCCACGCAACTGTGCGCAGCCGTGGGTGCGCGAGGACTGGTCTACTCGCGCCCCGGCTACGGCCGCTCCACGCCGCGACCGCACGACGAGCGCTGGGGGCTGGACTTCATGCACGTCCAGGCACAGCAGGTTCTGCCGGCTTTGCTCGATGCGCTGGGCGTGCAGCAGCCCTATTGGCTCTTCGGCCACAGCGACGGCGGCTCGATCGCCCTGATCCACGCCGCGACTTTCCCGCAACGGGTGGGCGGCACCATCGTGATGGCACCGCACATCCTGGTCGAGGAGTTCGGGCTCAAGAGCATCCGCGAGGCACGCCGGGCTTATGTCGAGGGCGACCTGCGCCCACGGCTGGCGAAATACCACGACGACGTGGACTCTGCGTTCTGGGGCTGGAACCGCATCTGGCTGGACGACGAATTCCCCCGCTGGAGCATCGAGGCGCTGCTGCCGCGAATCAGCGCTCCGGTGCTGGCCATCCAGGGCCACGACGATCCCTACGGAACCATGGCGCAGATCGACGGCATTGCCCAGGCGGTGCCGCGCACCGAGCTGCTCAAGCTTCCCAACTGCGGCCACTCGCCCCACCGCGACCAACCCGCAGCCGTGATCGCCGGCACGCGCGACTTCCTACAACGCCTCCTGGCCCGCGACGAGGCCACCTGCATCACCGGCGTGACGCTGCCCGTGGGCGGTGACCTCGGCTGAGGGCCCCGGCTTCATAAGCCCACTCAGCACGGGCATGCACGCGCCTGCAAGTCAGAGCCGCGCCGGGGCGAACGCTGCAGCCCACCCTCGACACAACACCACTAGGAGACGGAACCATGAGACAAATAGACGTCCACAAGATCGCCGATGAGGCCCGCTTCAACGGCTTCCACGGCCTGGTCCTGTTCTGGTGCGCGCTCATCATCATCTTCGACGGCTACGACCTTGCAGTGGCCGGCATCGCGCTGCCCTCGATCATGAAGCAAATGGGCGTGGCCCCAACCCAAGCCGGCTTCATGGTCAGCTCGGCGCTGTTCGGCATGATGTTCGGCGCCATCTTCCTGGGCACCATCGCGGACCGCATCGGCCGTCGCTGGGCGATCGCGATCTGCATCGCGCTGTTCAGCTTGTTCACGGCCGCGGCCGGGCTCACGAACGATCCGGTGATGTTCAGCGTCACGCGCTTCCTGGCCGGCCTGGGCATCGGCGGCGTGATGCCCAACGTCGTGGCGCAGATGACTGAATACTCGCCGCGCAAGGTGCGCTCGACGATGGTCACGCTGATGTTCAGCGGCTACGCGGTGGGCGGCATGCTCGCCGCGGTGCTGGGCAAGGGACTGATCGAAAGCTATGGCTGGCAGTCCGTGTTCCTGGCCGCGGCGCTGCCGGTGGTGCTGATCCCGTTCATCCTGAAGTCGCTGCCGGAGTCGATGCCGTTCCTGCTCAAGCAAGGCCGCCACGAGGAGCTCAAGGCCATCGTTGCACGGGTGGAGCCAGGCTTCCGTCCGACGGCGAGTGACCACTTCGCGCTGCCCGCTGAGGACAAGGCCGACAACGCACCGATCAAGCACCTGTTCCAGGACGGCCGCGGCTTCAGCACCGTGATGTTCTGGATCGCGTTCTTCATGTGCCTGTTCATGGTCTACGCGCTGAGCTCTTGGCTGACCAAGCTGATGGCCAGCGCCGGCTACAGCCTGGGCTCGGCGCTGACCTTCGTGCTGACGCTGAATTTCGGGGCGATGGTCGGCGCGGTGGGTGGCGGCTGGCTGGCCGACCGGTTCCACATCAAGTGGGTGCTGTTCTCGATGTACGTGCTGGCGGCCGTGTCGATCACGTTGCTGGGCGTGCCCATGCCGACCGAGGCGCTGTTCCTTGTCGTGGGCCTGGCCGGCGCCTCGACCATCGGCACGCAGATCGTCACCTACGCCTACGCCGGGCAGTTCTACCCCATGGCGATCCGCTCCACCGGCATCGGCTTCGCCTCGGGTGTGGGCCGCAGCGGCGCGATCCTGGCCCCGATCGTCATCGGCACGCTGGTGGGCATGGCCTTGCCGCTGCAGCAAAACTTCATCGCCATCGCCGTCCCCGCGGTGATCGCCGCGGTCGCCGTGGCGATGATCAACCACGGCCGCGCTGCTTCGGCACACCCGCAAAGCGTGAAGGTGGTTGGCTCCAGCCCGGTGCCCATGGGCGTCAGCGTCGAGCGCAAGTAAGCCCAGCGCGAGGCAACCTCACCTGGGCCCTTGGTGAACCCGCTGCGTATCACGACGTTTGGCCCGGTCCCGGCTTGATTGCAAACCCGCCCCGGCCGGCCCGTGCCGGCCGGGGCCAACCATCACAACACTTCATCACCGAGGGAGACCGTCATGACCCATCGCCGCCATATCTGCCTGTCTTTCGCCTTGGCGCTTCTCGTCGGCACCCCGACACATGCTCAGGAGCGCGCCACCCGGGAAGAAGCCAGGGCGCTGGCCGAAGCCGCAGCCGCTCACCTGAAGAAAGTGGGCTTCGACCAGGCTGCCAAGGACTTCAACGTCGACAAGGCCAAATGGCAACCCAAGGATCTCTACCCCTTCGTGCAGGACTTTGCCGGGGTCATGAGGTTCCACGCCAACGACAAGATGATGAGCCGTAACGTGCTGGAGCTCAGGGACAGCAACGGCAAGGAGTTTGTCAAGGAAATGATTCGCATCGCCAAGGGCCAGGGCGCGGGCTGGATCGACTACGAGTGGGCGCATCCCCAGACCAGGAAAGTCGAGGACAAGTCCTCCTATGTGGTCCGGATTCCCGGTACGGAGCTGTACGTCGGGGTAGGGGTCTATCGCTGACACGGCTTCAGCAGCCTGCTTTGCCACGGCCGGGTACCCGTTGCGGTACCCGGGGCTGTTCTCGTCCTTGCCGGTAGAACCCATGTCAATCAGTCGTCTGTTTCGTGATGCTCCCATTGGCGTCAAGGCTGCCTTGTCGCCGGCCATCGCGATCCTGTTCCTCCTTGTCATAGCCGCGGTCACCTACTTCAGCAACAAGACGACTATCAGTTCCCTGGAAGCGCTGACCGCGCACCATCTGCCCGCCGTGGACGCAGCCCAGCGATTGCGCATCCATGTAGCGTCTGTCGAGGCCCTCGTCATGCGCAGCTTGGCCTACGAAGGCGCCGGCATGAAGGCGCGGCAGATCGAGGCCATCGACAAGCAGCTCGCGCAAGAATTCCAGACGCTCAAGACCGATGTCGCCCGGCTGAAAGCGGCTTCCGCTGGTGAACGGGCCCAGCGTTACGCGGAGGTGGAAAAGGCGCTCGAAAATTTCCTGCGCATCTCTGGCGAGACACTCGACATGAAGAGCGGGGGCCTGAGCTCGGCCGCCATGGTGATGAATACCGGCTACCGGGACACCCTCAGGCTCAACAAGCTGCTCGACGAGCTGGTGGCCGAGGTCGAGCAGGACAGCCGTGACCAGTCCGCCAAGGTCATGGAAACGGTACACCAGGCTTCCGCGGCAGCGCTCGCAGCCCTGCTGATGGCCATGGGGCTTTCCTTGGCGGCCACCGGGTGGTGCACGCGGCTGATCACGCGGCCACTGTCACGCGCCGTGGACATCGCGCGGGACGTGGCGCAGGGCAACCTGAGCCGGCGTGCTGAAGGGGCCGGTGGCGACGCCACGGGCCAGGTGCTCGCAGCCCTCAACGGTGTCACGCTCAAGCTCAGCGGCATGATGACGGACATCCGCCGGGTCGCGGAACAGATTGACATGGCCTCGCACGAGATCGCGGCCGGCAACCGCGACCTCTCGAACCGCACCGAGCAGACGGTCTCGTCGCTGCAGGTGACGGCTGCCACGGTGGAGCAGCTATCGACGCAGATGCAGCACAACAGCGCCAACGCCCTTCACGCCAACGAACTGGCCGCTCAAGCCGCGGCGGTTGCGCGCGAAGGCGGGGCCGTGGTTGGGGAGGTGGTCCAGGCCATGAACGACATCAACGACCAGTCCAAGCGCATCGGCGACATCATCACCGTGATCGATGGCATCGCCTTCCAGACCAACATCCTGTCCCTGAATGCCGCGGTGGAAGCAGCGCGCGCGGGCGATCAGGGCCGCGGCTTCGCGGTCGTGGCTCACGAAGTCCGGGCCCTGGCCACCCGGAGTGCCGACGCGGCTCGGGAGATCCGCCATCTCATCACCGCTTCCGCGCAGCAGGCAGGCATCGGCGCGACGAAGGTGCAGACCGCTGGCCAGATCATGAGGCGCGTCGTGGACTCGATTCAAGAGGTGGCCGACCTGGTGTCGGAGATCGCCCGTGCCAACAAGGAGCAGGCCACGGGCGTGGCGGGCGTCAATGAGGCCATCAGCCGGATGGACCACAACACCCAGCAGAACGCCGCGCTGGTGGAGCAGGCTGCCGCTGCGACTGCTACGCTGCAGCGCCAAGCCGAGCAGCTGATGGCTTCGGTCTCGGTCTTCCGCACGGCATGATCCGCAGCCCCGGAATGGCCGGTCCTACGCCTGGGACTGGAACAGTTTGTCCACGGCCTGCTTGAGCAGCGCCAGGCTCTCGTCCAGGGGCTGCCGGCTGGTGTCCAGCACGGCATCGGCCTTCTCATAGAACGGCGCGCGGCCCTTGAGGATGCTGCGC
>JAEYPG010000554.1 GCA_023410975.1 Pseudomonadota bacterium | reverse complement strand
AGGTGCCGGTGATCAAGGTGGCCACGCGCAGCGACCTGGCGCGGCGCTGGCACGACCTGATGGACGTGAACGCCGGGCGCATCGCCGACGGCGAGGCCAGCATCGAGGACATGGGCTGGGAGCTGTTCCGCCTGATGCTCGAAGTGGCCAGCGGGCGCAGGAAGACCTGGGCCGAGCAGCACCGGCTGCACAACGCGCTGGTGCTGTTCAATCCGGCGCCGGTGACCTGACCTTTTCACCGTTCGCCCTGAGCTTGTCGAAGGGCTCGGCCTGAACGGACCTTCGCTGGAGACCTCCCTTGACTGAACAACTGCTCGACGTGAGCGCGCTGGAGGCGGCGCTGCAGCGCTTTGCCGACGCGCGCGACTGGAACGGCTTTCACACGCCGCGCAACCTGGTGCTGGCGCTCACCGGCGAGGTGGGCGAGCTGGCCGAGCTGTTCCAGTGGCTCACGGACGAGCAGGCCGCGCGCATCGCGCAGGAGCCCGCCACGGCCCGCGCGGTGCGCGACGAGCTTGCCGACGTGCTGATGTACCTGGTGCGGCTGAGCACCGTGCTGGGCGTGGACCTGGACGCGGCGGTGAGGGAGAAGCTCATCGCCAACGGGGTGAAATACCCGGCGCCGGAGGCGGGCCGCAGCGGCCCGGCCTGAAGCGCGGCGGGCTCACCCCTTCTTCGGCTTGCCGACGGCCGCCCCCCTCGCCGGCAGCTCGATCGGCAGCCGCGTCTCCGACTTCACCTCCTTCATCACCACGCTGGAGCGCACGTGCGTGACGCCGGGCAGGCGGAAGGCGGTCTCGTGCAGGAAGTGCTCGTAGGCCTGGATGTCGGGCACCAGCACCTTGATGACGTAGTCCGCCTGCCCCGTGGTGGACCAGCAGGCCACGATCTGCGGGCTCTGCGCCACCGCCGCCTCGAAGCGCTGCACCTCCCCTTCCTGGTGGCGCCCCAGGTTGATCTCGGCCAGCACGCACAGCTGCAGGTTCACCTTGGCGCGGTCCACCAGCGCCGTGTAGCCGCGGATCACGCCCTCGGCCTCCAGCTCCTTGATGCGCCGCCAGCACGGCGTGCTGGACAGGCCCACCGCGGCCGCAAGCTGCTGCACCGTCTGGCGCGCGTCGCGTTGCAGCTCGTTGAGCAGCAGCACGTCCTGGCGATCGAGCAAATCCATTCCGCTTTTCTCCAAGTATTGAAAATGAAATTCCATTTCAGCGTTGATTCGGCGGAAAACAAGTAACCCTTTCCCGAAGGCACGCCCTACCCTTTCCCGTCATCAATGAGCAGCCCGGAGAGCGCGCCATGACGACGGAGACAACACCCTCCTTTTCCCCTGCCCGGCAGGACTACCGGCTCGACGATGCGCTGTGGGCGCAAGGCGGGCGCATCTTCCTCAACGGCACGCAGGCCCTGGTGCGGCTGCTGCTGATGCAGCGCCGCCGCGACGCCGCCGCGGGGCTGGACACGCGCGGCTTCATCAGCGGCTACCGGGGTTCGCCCCTGGGCCTGGTGGACCAGACGCTGTGGCAGGCCGGCGAGCGGCTGCAGGCCGAGGGCGTGCGCTTCCTGCCGGCCATCAACGAGGAGCTGGGCGCCACGGCCGTGCTGGGCACGCAGCGCGTGGAATCGGACCCCGAGCGCACCGCGCAGGGCGTGTTCGCGCTGTGGTACGGCAAGGGCCCGGGCGTGGACCGTGCCGCCGATGCGCTCAAGCACGGCAACGCCTACGGCAGCTCGCCGCACGGCGGGGTGCTGATGGTCGCGGGCGACGACCACGGCTGCGTCAGCTCCTCCATGCCGCACCAGAGCGACCAGCTCTTCCAGAGCCTGCATGCGCCGGTGCTCTCCCCGTCCAGCGTGGCCGAGATCCTGGAGTTCGGCCTCTACGGCTGGGCGCTGTCGCGCTTCTCGGGCTGCTGGGTGGGCCTGACCGCGCTGTCGGAGGTGGTGGAAAGCGGCGCCACGGTGGACCTGGACTTGGTGCAGGCGCGCGCCGCGGCCTGGATCGACGCCGACGCGGTGCGCAGCTTGACCGGCTTCACGCCCCCGCCCGACGGCCTGCACTACCGCTGGCCCGACTTCCCCTCGCTCAAGATCGAGGAGCGGCTGCACCAGAAGCTCGACGCGGTGCGCGCCTTCGCCCGCGTCAACAGCATCGACCGCCGCGTGGTGGAGGCGCCCGAGGCGCGCGTGGGCGTGCTCACCGCGGGCAAGGCGCACCACGACTTCATGGAGGTGCTGCGCCGGCTGGACGTCTCCACCGAGACGCTGGCCGCGCACGGCATCCGCGTGCAGAAGCTGGGGTTGACGTACCCGATCGAGCCGCGGGGCGCGCTGGACTTCTGCGAGGGCCTGTCCGAGGTGCTGGTGATCGAGGAGAAGGGCCCGGTGGTGGAGACGCAGCTGCGCGAGCTGCTGTTCAACCGCGCGCGGCGCCCCGCCGTCGTCGGCAAGCGCGACGCCGAGGACCGCCCGCTGGTGTCGGCGCTCGGGGAGCTGCGGCCCTCGCGCCTGATCGAGCTGGTCGCGAACTGGCTGGTGAAACACTGCCCCGACCTGGACCGCCGCGCGCTGGTGCGCGATTTCACATTGCCCGAGCTGCTGCACAACGAGGCGGACAGCGTGAAGCGCATGCCCTGGTTCTGCGCCGGCTGCCCGCACAACACCAGCACGCGCGTGCCCGAAGGGTCCAAGGCGCACGCCGGGATCGGCTGCCACTTCATGGCCAACTGGATGCAGCGCGACACCGAGGGGCTGATCCAGATGGGCGGCGAAGGCGTGGACTGGGTCTCGCACGCGCTCTTCACCCGCGTGCCGCACCTGTTCCAGAACCTGGGCGACGGCACCTACGCGCACTCGGGGCTGCTGGCCATCCGTCAGGCCGTGGCCGCGGGCACGGCCATGACCTACAAGGTCCTGTTCAACGACGCCGTGGCCATGACCGGCGGCCAGCCGGTGGACGCGCCCATCAGCGTGGACGGCCTGGCGCGCCAGGTGGAGGCCGAGGGCGTGCGGCAGATCGCCGTGGTCTCGGACGACATCGGCAAGTACGCGCGGCAGCATGACCGCTTCCCGGCCGGCACCACCTTCCACGACCGCGCCGAGCTCGACGCCGTGCAGCGCCGGCTGCGCGAGGTGGCGGGCGTGACGGTGCTGATCTACGAGCAGACCTGCGCCGCCGAGAAGCGCCGCCGCCGCAAGCGCGGCACCCTGGCCGACCCGGCGCGGCGCCTGTTCGTCAACGAGGAGGTGTGCGAGGGCTGCGGCGACTGCAGCGTGCAGAGCAACTGCGTGGCGGTGCAGCCGCACGAGACGCCGCTGGGCCGCAAGCGCCGCATCGACCAGGCGGCCTGCAACAAGGACTATTCCTGCGCCAACGGCTTCTGCCCCAGCTTCGTCAGCGTGCTGGGCGGGAAGCCTCGGCGCAAGGTGGGCTCGCTGACCGACCTCGGGACCTTCGTGCGCAAGGTGGAAAACCTGCCGCGCCCGGCACCGCACGGCTGGGACGGCCCGTATGACCTGCTGATCACCGGCGTGGGCGGCACGGGCGTGGTGACGGTGGGCGCGCTGGTGGCGATGGCGGCGCACCTGGAGGGCAAGTCCGCCTCGGTGCTCGACTTCATGGGCTTCGCGCAGAAAGGCGGCTCGGTGCTGAGCCACGTGCGGCTGGCGGACCGGGCCGAGCGGCTGAACCAGGTGCGCATCGACACCCAGCAGGCCGATGCGCTGCTGGCCTGCGAGCTGGTGGTGGGCGCCAGCCCCGACGCGCTGCAGACCGTTCGGCGCGGGCGCACGCGCGTCCTGGCCAACGTGCACGAGGTGCCGGTGGACGAGTACCTGCGCAACCCCGACGCCACGCTGCGCGTGCCGCAGCTGCTGCAGAAGTTCCACTTCGCCGCCGGCGAGGAACTGGTCGAGACGCTGGACGCGCAGGCGCTGTGCGAGACCTTCATGGGCGACACGGTGGCGGCCAACATCCTGGTGCTGGGCTACGCCTGGCAGCGCGGCCTGGTGCCGGTGAGCCTGGAGGCGCTGCGGCGCGCCATCGAGCTCAACGGCGTGGCGGTGCAGGCCAACGAGCTGGCTTTCTCGCTGGGCCGGCTGGCCGCGGGCGATCCGCGCGCGCTGCTGGCGCTGGGCAGCGCGGAGGTGGACGCGCCGCCGGCCGAGGAGTCGCTGGAGGCGGTGCGCGCGCGCGGCATCGAGCGGCTGACGGCCTACCAGAACGCGGCCTGGGCCCGGCGCTATGCGGCGCTGGTAGACGAAGCCGCAGCGCGCGAGCGCGCGCTCCAGGCCGACGCCTCGCTGCCTTTCGCCTGCGCCGTGGCACGCAGCCTTTTGAAGCTCATGGCCTACAAGGACGAGTACGAGGTCGCGCGGCTGTATGCCGACGGCAGCTTCGAGCGCCGGCTGCGCCAGCAGTTCGAAGGGGAGTTCAAGCTGCAATTCCACATGGCGCCGCCGCTGCTGGCACGCGAGCGCGACGGCCGCCCGCCGCGCAAGTGGACGCTGGGCCCGTGGCTGCTGCCGCTGCTGCGGGTGCTGGCGCACGGCAAGGGGCTGCGCGGCACGGCGCTGGACCCCTTCGGCGCGACGGCCGAGCGGCGCCTGGAGCGCGAGCTGATCGCGCAGTACGAGCAGCGCGTGCGCGGGCTGCTGCCGCTGCTGAGCGCGGACAAGCTGCCGCTGGCCGTCGAGATCGCCCGGGTGCCGCTGAGCATGCGCGGCTACGGCCACGTGAAGGCGGCCGCCGTGGCGCAGGCGCGGCTGCGCGAGGCGGAGCTGCTGTACCGCCTCGACCCGGCGCACCACCCGCGCCCGGCAGCCTCGCGCGCGGCGGGGCAGATCCGCGGCATCCGGGTGACGGCGGGGGCGCATTGACCTTGCCGGTCGGCCCCGTGCGGGCCCTGCGCTAGCCTCGCCTCCCCAACACTTGAACGAGGGAGAAAGACATGCAAGGCATCGTGTTGCGCGCCCCCGGCGGCTTGGAGCGACTGGAAGCCACCAACCTGCCCGACCCCGGCGCGCCCGGTCCCGGGCAGATCCGCGTGCGGCTGCACGCCAGCTCGCTCAACTACCACGACTACGCCGTGGCGCTGGGCGCCATTCCCACCGCGGACGGCCGCATTCCCATGTCCGACGGCGCCGGCGTGGTCGAGGCCGTGGGCGATGGCGTGAGCGAATTTGCCGTGGGCGACGCGGTGGTGTCGGGCTTCTTCCCGACCTGGCTTGAAGGCCCGGCGCGCGTGGGCGACTTCGCCACCGTGCCCGGCGACGGCATCGACGGCTACGCGCGCGAGGCGGTGGTCGTGCCCGCCACCTGGTTCACCCGCGCGCCACGCGGTTACAGCCACGCGGAGGCCGCCACGCTCACCACCGCCGGCCTCACTGCCTGGCGCGCGCTGGCGGTGGAAGGCGGGCTGAAGGCCGGCGACACGGTGCTGGTGCAGGGCAGCGGCGGCGTGTCGGTGTTCGCGCTGCAGCTGGCCAAGGCCATGGGCGCGCGCGTCATCGCCACTTCCTCCTCCGACGAGAAGCTGGAGCGGCTGCGCGCGCTGGGCGCGGACCACCTCATCAACTACCGCCGGCACGCCGACTGGGGCCGCCTGGCGCGCGAGTGGACCGGCGGCCTGGGCGTGGACCACGTGGTGGAAGTGGGCGGCCCGGCGACGCTGGCGCAGTCCATCGAGGCGGTGCGCGTGGGCGGCCACATCGCGCTCATCGGCGTGCTCACGGGCATGGGCGGCGAGGTGCCCACCGCGGCGCTGATGGCCAAGCAGGCGCGGCTGCAGGGGCTGATCGTCGGCAGCCGGCGCATGCAGCAGGAATTCGTCGCCGCGCTGGAGGCCACCGGCATCTGCCCGGTGATCGATTCGACCTACGCGCTGAAGGACTTGGCCGACGCCTTCCGCCACCAGGGCGCCGGGGCGCACTTCGGGAAGATCTGCGTGGCGATCTGATCAGGCCACCGCCAGCCCGTTGTTGCGGCTGTAGTGGCGCAGCAGCTCCAGCGCCACGCTGGCGCGGGCGCGCAGGCGGGACTCGTCGAAGCCCTTGTGGAACAGCGGGGCGAGCTCGGCCGGCAGTCCGTCGTCCTGGACCGGTTCGTCCGCCGCCGCCTCGTCTTCGAGGCAGCGGTAGGCCATGGCCCAGTCCGCGAAGGTGCGCTCCGCCACCGGCCCCTGCACCAGCACCGTGACGCGGCGGTGGCGGTCGTCGCGCCGGACGCGATCGAACAGCGCCTTCACGCTTTCTTCCTTGCCTTCGAGCAGCTGCATGAAGCCGCCGTGCGCGTACAGCAGCATCCCGGTGACGCCCAACGCGCGGTTGCGCCGCACGGACGTGGCCAGCAGCGCCTGCAGCTCGGCGCGCGTGGGCTCGCCGCCGCTCACCATGCTGATGTAGACGACCTGGTACAGCGCCATGGACTGCCCTCCGTGATGTCGGCGGATGGGGTCATGTCCGTCCGGCTGCCGAGGCCGGGCAGAAAACAGCGCGTTTGTTTGTTACGGCAACAGGACGCGCATTCTTGGGCGCCGCACCTTTCCGGTGCCTGACGTTTCAGCGGCCCGCTGGGCTTCAACGCTGCGCCGCCGCGCGCCGCTGGCCCACGGCCTCGGCCAGCCGCCGCAGCACCCCGGCCGTCTGCGCCCAGCCGATGCACGCGTCGGTGATGGAGACGCCACGCTGCAGCGCCACGCCAGGCTGCAAGTCCTGTCGGCCCTCCTCCAGGTGGCTCTCGATCATCAGCCCCGCGATGCGGCGCTCGCCCGCGGCGACGCGTGCGGCGATGTCGTCCGACACCTCGATCTGCCGCCGGTGCTGCTTGGCGGAGTTGGCGTGCGAGCAGTCCACCATCAGCGTCTCGCGCAGGCCGGCCTTGGCCAGGGCGGCGCAGGCGGCGTCGATGCTGGCGGCGTCGTAGTTGGGGCCGCGCGAGCCGCCGCGCAGGATGACGTGGCAGTCGTCGTTGCCGCGGGTCTCGAAGATGGCGGCCTGGCCCATCTTGGTCATGCCCATGAAGGCATGCGAGGCGCGCGCGGCCTGCAGCGCGTCCACCGCCACCTGCACCCCGCCGTCGGTGCCGTTCTTGAAGCCCACCGGGCAGCTCAGGCCGGAGGCCAGCTGGCGGTGGCTCTGGCTCTCGGTGGTGCGCGCACCGATGGCGCCCCAGCTCACCAGGTCGGCGATGTACTGCGGGCTCAGCAGGTCCAGGAACTCGGTGCCGCAGGGCAGGCCCAGCGCGGAGATGTCGAGCAGCAGCTCGCGCGCCTTGCGCAGCCCCTCGTTGATGCGGAAGCTGCCGTCCAGGCGCGGGTCGTTGATGAAACCCTTCCAGCCCACGGTGGTGCGCGGCTTCTCGAAGTACACGCGCATGACCAGCAGCAGCTCGCCCTTGAGCTCCTCGTCGAGCGCCTTGAGGCGGTGGGCGTACTCCATGGCCTGGCCGTGGTCGTGGATGGAGCACGGCCCCACCACGACCAGCAGCCGGTCGTCGCGCCCGCGCAGCACGTCGGCGGTGGCGCGGCGGGCGTTCTCCACCAGCGCCAGCACCGCGTCGGACACCGGCACCTCGTCCAGCAGCAGCGCCGGCGAGATGAGCGGTCGCACCGCGCCGATGCGCACGTCGTCGATGCGCGTGAGGTCCTGCGTGGAGTCGGCGCTGCCGGCTTCGTGGTCGTGCTGGGGGTCGTCGATGCGTTGGGTCATGGCGCGGGCCTGGACTGCGGGGATCAAAGGTCGAAGATTTTCCCCGGATTGAGGATGTTCTTCGGGTCCAGCGCCCGCTTGATGGTCCGCATCAGCTCCACGGCCCCGGCCCCCGCCTCCTCCACCAGGAAGCCCATCTTGTGCAGCCCCACGCCGTGCTCGCCGCTGCAGGTGCCGTCGAGCTGCAGCGCCCGGTGCACGAGCTTGTGGTTGAGGTCCTCGGCCAGCGCGCGCTCCTCGGCGCTGTTGGCGTCGATCAGGTAGCCGAAGTGGAAATTGCCGTCACCGACGTGGCCCACCAGGAAGTACGGCAGCCCGGAGGCGTCCACCTCCGCCACCGAGTCCAGCAGGCAGTCCGCCAGGCGCGAGATGGGCACGCAGGTGTCGGTGGACATCACGCGGCAGCCCGGGCGCGACTGGATCGCCGCGAAGTAGGCGTTGTGCCGCGCCGTCCACAGCCGCGTGCGCTCCTCCGGCGTGCTGGCCCACTCGAAGGCTTGGCCGCCGAACTCGGCCGCGATCTCCTGCACCGTCTCGGCCTGCTCCTTCACGCCCGCGGGCGAGCCGTGGAACTCCATCAGCAGCATGGGCTCCTCGCGCAGGCTGAGCTTGGAGTGCACGTTGACCATGCGCACCGTGTTGGCGTCGATCAGCTCCACGCGCGCGATGGGCACGCCCAGCTGGATGGTCTGGATCACCGTGCGCACCGCGGCCTCGATGCTCGGGAAGGAGCACACCGCCGCCGACACCGCCTCGGGCAGCGGGTACAGGCGCAGCGTGATCTCGGTGATCACGCCCAGCGTGCCTTCGCTGCCCACCATCAGCCGCGTCAGGTCGTAGCCGGCGCTGCTCTTGCGGGCGCGGGTGCCGGTGCGGACGATCCTGCCGTCGGCGGTCACGACCTCCAGCGCCAGCACGTTCTCGCGCATGGTCCCGTAGCGCACGGCGTTGGTGCCCGAGGCGCGCGTGGCGCACATGCCGCCGATGGAAGCGTCGGCGCCGGGGTCGATGGGGAAGAACAGGCCCGTGGAGCGCAGCTCGTCATTGAGCCGCTTGCGCGTGATGCCGGGCTGCACGGTGACCGTGAGGTCGTCGGCGTCGATGGACAGCACCTGGTCCATGCGCGAGAGGTCCAGGCTGATGCCGCCCTGCACCGCCAGCAGGTGGCCCTCCAGCGAGGAGCCGGCGCCGTAGGGGATCAGCGGCACCTCGTACTGGCTGCACAGGTCCACCACCTCGGCCACCTCGGCGCTGCTCTGCGCGAACACCACCGCCGCCGGCGGCGGCACGGTGAAGGTGGACTCGTCGCTGCCGTGCTGTTCGCGCACGGCCTGCGCGGTGGAGCAGCGCGCGCCGAAGCGCGCCTGCAGCGTCTCGATCAGCGCCTGCGGCACCGGGCGCTGGCGGACCACGGGCAGCGCTGCTGTGGCGCGCTCGGAAACGGTGTCTTGCATAAGGAGGTCTCCGTGGATTCGGCCGGCGACTGGCGGCCGGCTTGCGGGGAAGCGAGGGACTATAGGCGCCGCCCCGCAGCCCTCCCGCCACTTGGGAGGCGCCCGGGCGCGGCTGTCCCACTTCGTGAACGAATTGGCGTGGGCAACCGCCACGCCGCAGCACGGCCAGGATGGCGGCCCGGGGTCCGGGCCTGCGCCGCGCCGTGAAAATCGGCGTCCACACCGAAGGAGACGCCATGCACCTCGCCCAATGGCTCGGAACCGAACTGCCGCTGATCCAGGCCCCCATGGCGGGCAACCAGGACAGCGCGCTCGCCATCGCCGTCAGCAACGCTGGCGGCCTGGGCTCGCTGCCCTGCGCGATGCTCACGCCCGAGGCGCTGCACGCCGAGCTGTCCGAAATCCAGGGCGGCACGCGCCGCCCCTACAACGTCAATTTCTTCGCCCATGAACCGCCCGTGCCCGATGCGGCGCGCGAGCAGCGCTGGCGCGAAGCCCTGGCGCCCTATCACGCCGAATTCGGCATCGACCCGGCCGACATTCCCGCCGGCCCCGGCCGCGCGCCCTTCAGTGCCGAATTTGCCGACGTGCTGGCGGAATTCCGCCCGCCGGTGGTGAGCTTTCATTTCGGGCTGCCGGCACCGGATTTGTTGGCCCGCGTGAAGAGCTGGGGCGCCAAGGTGCTGTCCAGCGCCACGACGGTCGAGGAAGCGCTGTGGCTGGAGGCCAACGGCGCCGATGCCGTCATCGCCCAGGGCCTGGAAGCCGGCGGCCACCGCGGCCACTTCCTGAGTGACGACCTCACCAAGCAGCTCGGCACCTTCGCGCTGGTGCCGCAGGTGGTGAAGGCGGTGCGCATCCCGGTCATCGCTGCCGGCGGCATCGCCGACGCCGCCGGCGTGCGCGCCGCGATGGCGCTGGGCGCGGCCGGCGTGCAGGTCGGCACGGCCTACCTGCTGGCCGAGGAAGCGACCACCAGCGCGGTGCTCCGCGCCGCGCTGCAGAGCGAAGCGGCCCGCCACACGGCGCTGACGAACCTTTTCACCGGCCGGCCGGCGCGCGGAATCGTGAACCGGCTGATGCGCGAGATCGGCCCGCTCTCGGCCGCCGCACCGGCCTTCCCGCTGGCAACGGCCGCCGTGGCACCGCTTCGGGCCCGCAGCGAAGCCCAGGGCGCCGGGGACTTCTCGCCGCTGTGGGCCGGACAGCACACCGCCGGGCTGCAGCCCGGCAGCGCAGCCCAGATCACGCAAGCCCTGGCCGCGGGCTTCCAGGCCGGCACCTGAGCGCTCACGAACCACTGAAGTAACACTTGGAATTGGTCTTCAGTGGTTTCGTGACACAGCAAACGCTTTGCGACACATCCGGCTCAAGCGGTGCGCGGCGGCGCCGATGACCGGCCCAGAACACCGGATCGGGCAGTGACTTGACCGGCTCCCGCAGCGGGAGCCGGCGCAAGGCCGAACTGCGCTACCGGCTTCTCTCGCCCGCGGGCGACAAATTCTGGGGAAGTTTCCATGCGCTCACGGTCCTGGGGGCAGCGCCTCGCTGCGTCAGCCTTTCTGCTCCTTTCCGCGGCAATAAGTCACGCCGCGCCGGCCGTTGGCAATTCCGGCTGCCAGCCCACCGTGAACGTGCGTGCCTTGCCCTTGACTTATACCGAGGACGCTTCCGGCGACGTGCGCGCCGTCACGGCATTGAATCGAAACTCCTCGCTGCCGCTGACGCAAAACAGTTTCGGCCTGGGCTCCACCTATGCCGAAAGCCACGTCATGGTGAGCTGGAAAAAGGACGCCCAGGGCTGCCCGGCACTGGACCTGCAAGTGAGCTACCAAAAAACCTCCGTGCATGTCGCCAGCGAATTGAAGGACAACGCCTGCGCCTTCGAGCACGTGCACGCGCACGAAATGAACCACCTGGCCATTTACCGGCGCTGGCTGGATGAATCGCCGCAGCGGATGGGCGAATTCTTCAGGCGGCGTTTCGATTCCCTGGCCGCCATGGACTCCCTGAGCCGCAACCAGGAAACCATCCGCCTCGCGCTGGCGGAATTCGGCCAGGTGCGCGCGCAGCACGACGCCTTCGATTCCGAGGCCGAGTACGACCATAACCAGGCCGTCTGCGACCGCTTCATTCCGAAAATGCTGGACCGGCTCAAGGCCGAGGGCAAACTGCCCTGAATTTCACCGCAGTTGTTCTTTGAGAGCGAAGTAAAACTCCGTTCGCCCTGAGCCTGCCGAAGGGCAGGCGCTCGAATGTCGGCGCAGGGGCCTCGGCAAGCTCAGCCCGAACGGTTTTTGTTTCCGTGCAAATCAAGAGCCGGAATCAGTTGAATCCCCGGCTGAGGAATTTCGAGCCCTTCAGCCCGAAGCGCCAAAGTTCGTGCGCGGCCTTGGTGATGCCGATGCGCGGCCCCACCAGCAACTCCACCGGCTCGGCCGGGCCGGGAAGCAGCTCAAAGGGCGGCGCATCCAGCGGCAACCCGTCCAGCGCACGCGTGATGCCCAGCGCCTGCGCCAGCCGCCCGGGGCCCGCGCACAGCAGCTCCAGCTTCTCCACGCCGCGGCGCTCGCGCATGCGCTCCAGCCCGTGCGTGGGCTCCAGCGCCCGGATCAGTACCCCCGCGCCATGCCCCGGCTCGCGGCACACGAAATTCATGCACCAGTGCATGCCGTAGGAGCGGTAGACGTAGGCATGCCCTGGCGGGCCGAACATGGAGGCGTTGCGAGGCGTCTTGCCCGCGTAGGTGTGCGAGGCCGGGTCGGCCTGGTCGTAGGCCTCGGTCTCGGCGATTCGGCCTCCCACGCCGTCGATCAGCAGCGTCACGCCGATGAGCTGGCGCGCCACCACCAGCGAGTCGGCCGAGAAATCGATGTCCGCGAGCAGGGTCATGCGCCGATTCTGGCAAGGGCCTTGCCACCTCCAGCCCGCCGCGCCGCCGGCGCCCCTGGTGCCGTTTCGGGCGGAGAAGATTCCGGGCCGCGCCAGATCGAAGCCGGTTGCTTTTGTCCATGGCGCCGGTCGGCGCCGGGGCTACCGTGTGCGTTCCACATCCACACGGAGGAGAAGGCCCATGGCGAACAGCGTGGCAAGGAGCAGGCGCGGTCTCTGGGCCGCCATCGTGGTGCTGTTGGCCGTCCTGGCGGCCGTCGCGTGGTGGTGGCAGGGGCGGCAGCCCTCCACCACAGGCACCGCTCTCGCCGACCCCGACGCCCCCTTCGCCGCGCTGGACTGCAAGGCACGCCTGCTCGACGACCGCCCGGCGCTGGCGGTGGTGTTCTCCCAGCCGCTGGACCGGCGCCAGGATTTCGGCCACGCGCTGCGCGTGGTGGACCTGGGCCCCGCCGGCGCCGACGGTGAAGTGAAGGAGCGCGACACCGAGCAGCCCGCCGCGTCCGCCCCCGGCGCACCGCCCGCCGGCTCCGCGCCCAATGAAAAACTGCTGCAGGGTGCCTGGGTGGTGGGCGACAACCCGCGCCTGCTCTACTTCCCCTTCATCCAGCCGCAGCGGCGCTTCCGCATCGAGGTGGCCGACGGGCTGAAGGCGCAGGACGGGCGCCGGCTCGCGCAGGACCACCGCTGCGAGCTGGCCAGCGAGGCCATGCCGCCCTCCTTCTTCTTCGCCAGCCGCGGCGTGGTGCTGCCCGCGGGCCAGAACGGCGGGCTGCCGGTGGTCACGGTCAACGTGCCGGAGGTGGACATCCAGTTCCTGCGCGTGGAGCCGGCGCAGCTGCCGCGCTTCCTGGAGCGCGTCGCGGGCGTTCGCAAGGGCGCGCGCAGCGAGGGAGAGGACAGCGACACCGACGAGCAGCGCTACGGCGGCGACGAGGGCAGCCGCCGGCTGCAGGGGCTGGTCGGCGGCTGGGAGCTGGACCAGCTGCGCCAGAGCGCCACCAGCGTGCACATCGGCCGCTACGCCACCGACCCTACGCCCAACAAGCGCAGCGTGAGCTTCATCCCGGTGGAGCAGGTCGCCGAGCTGAAGCAGCCCGGCGTCTACATCGCGGTGATGACGCAGCCGGGGCGCTTCTCCGGCGAGTACCAGGTCACCTACTTCCACGTCAGCGACATCGGGCTGCAGGCGCGGCGCTATGCCGGCTCGATGGACGCCTTCGCCAGTTCGCTCAAGTCCGGCGAGGCGCTGCGCGGCGTGCAGTTCGAGCTGCTGGACGAGAACGGCCGCTCCCTGGCCCGCGCCGCAGGCGACGCAGACGGGCACGCGCACTTCGACGGCGCCTTCGAGCAGGCCGCGCTGCTGGTGGCGCGCCGCGGCGAGGGTGCGCAGGGCCAGATGAGCGTGCTGACGCTGCGCGGGCCGGCGCTGGACCTGTCGGAGTTCGAGATCGGCGGCCACCCCTCGCGCAACGTGAAGCTGTTCGTGTGGGCCGGGCGCGACCTGTACCGGCCGGGCGAGCGCTTCGAGCTGTCGGTGCTGATGCGCGACGCCGACGGCAAGGCGCTGCCGCCGCAGCCGCTGAGCACGACGTTGAAACGTCCCGACGGCCGCAGCGTCAGCACCGGCGCCTGGAAGCCGGAAGAGAAGTTCCCGGGCTACGCGCGGCACGCCGTGGCGCTGCCGCCGGACGCCCAGACCGGCACCTGGCAACTGGAGCTGCGCGCCGATCCGGGCGCCAAGCGCGCGGACGCCGTGTGGAGGTTCCAGGTCGAGGAGTTCCTGCCCGAGCGCATGAAGCTGGAGCTGCAGTCCGCGCGGGCGGTGCTGCTGCCCGGCGACGACTTCCAGGTGGCGGTGCGCGGCGACTACCTCTTCGGCGCCCCCGCCGCCGGCAACCGGCTGCTGGTGGCCGCCGCCACCTCGCGCCAGCGCGAGGCCCTGCCCCGGCAGTGGCCCGGGTTCATCTTTGGCGACTTCGCCGACGACGACCACGCCAAGCGCGAGGAGCTGGACGAGCAGGCGCTGGACGCCGAGGGCCGCGCCCAGGTGAGCCTGCCGCTGCCCGGCATGCGCCCGGCCTCGCCGATGCTGGTGCGCGGCAGCTTCAGCCTGCTGGAGTCGGGCGGGCGGCCGGTGGTGCGCTCCATCGAGCGCGTGCTGTGGCCGGCGCCGAAGCTGCTGGCGCTGCGCCCGCTGTTCGACCGCGACGTGGCGCCGGACAACGCCTCGGCGGCGTTCGAGCTGGTCCGCGTGGACGCGCAAGGCAAGCCGCAGCCGCTGCAGAAGGCGCCGCTGCGCCTGGTGCGCGAAGACCGCCAGTACTACTGGCGCTACGACGACCAGAAGGGCTGGAACTCGGGCTACACCGAGACCGAGGAGCTGGTCGAGTCCGGCCAGGTGGCGCTGCCGGGCGAGCGCACGCGGGTGTCGCTGCCGGTGCGCTGGGGCCGCTACCGCCTGGAGGTGGACGACCCCGAGACCGGGCTGCGGCTGCGCTACCGCTTCTACGCCGGCTGGGGCGCGCAGGAAGCCGAGGACATGGGCAACCGGCCCGACCGCGTGCAGCTGAAGCTGGCGCAGGCGCCGCTGAAGGCGGGCGACCGGGCGCAGCTCAGCATCACGCCGCCGCACGACGGCACGGCCCTCGTCACGGTGGAGGGCGACCGCCTGCTCTGGAGCCAGCGCGTGGACGTGCGCGCCTCGGGCACGCGCATCGACATTCCCATCGACCCGGCCTGGGCACGGCATGACCTGTACGTGGCCGTCACCGCGCTGCGCCCGGGCAGCCAGGGCGACCGCGTCACGCCGGCGCGGGCGCTGGGGCTGATCCACCTGCCCCTGGCGCGGCAGGAGCGGCAGCTCAAGGTGGCGCTGCAGGCCCCGGCCAAGGTGCTGCCCGAGAAGCGCGCCACCGTGCGCGTGAAGGCCGAGGGGCTCAACGGGCAGGCGGCGCTGGTGACGCTGCACGCGGTGGACGTGGGCATCCTCAACATCACGCGCTACGCCACGCCGGACCCGCTGGACTTCTTCTTCGGCCAGCACCGCTACGGCGCCGAGCAGCTGGACCTCTACGGCAAGCTCATCGAGAAGATGCAGGGCACCACGGCCCGGCTGCGCTGGGGCGGCGACGCCAACCCGCGCGACAGCAAGAGCCTGCCCAAGAAGGTGCGGCTGGTGGACCTGTTCAGCGGCCCGGTGCAGCTCGACGCCCGGGGCGAAGCCGAGATCGGCCTGGACATCCCGGACTTCAACGGTACGCTGCGCCTGATGGCGGTGGTGGCCACGGCCGACCGCTTCGGCAAGGCGGACGCGGAGATGGTGTCGGCCGCGCCGCTGGTGGCCGAGCTGGCGATGCCGCGCTTCATCTCGCCCGGCGACAGCGCCTTCATCGCGCTGGACGTCACGAACCTCAGCGGCGCGCCGCAGCAGGTGAAGGTGAGCCTGCAGGGCGCGGAACCGGTGCGCGTGGGCGGCACGGAGCAGTCGCTGTCGCTCAGGCACCAGCAGCGCGCGACGCTGCGCTTCCCGGTGGAGGCGACGGACGCCTATGGGCTGGGCCGGCTGCGGCTGCAGGTGAGCAGCGCCAGCGGGCTGAAGATTGCGCGCGAGTCGGTGCTGCAGGTGCAGCCGGCCACGCCGGCCGAGCGCGAGGCGCGGCGCCTGCGGCTGGAGCCCGGCGGCGAGCTGAAGCTCGACGCGGCGGCGCTGGAGCGCTTCCACAAAGGCTCGGCGGCGCTGTCCATCGCCGTCTCCGACCAGCCGCCGCTGAACCTGCGCCCGCTGGTGCAGGGGCTGCTGGACTATCCCTACGGCTGCCTGGAGCAGACCGCCAGCGCGGCCTACCCGCACCTGTTCATCGACGAAGGGGTGGCGCAGGCGCTGGGGCTCAAGCCGCGCAGCCGCGAGGAGCGGGCGCAGTTCGTCGAAGGGGCGCTGGGCCGGCTGGCCGGCCTGCAGAAGGCCAACGGCGGCTTCACCTTGTGGGGCGACGGCGGCTACGAGACCTGGCTCTCGGCCTACGTCATGGGCTTCATGCAGGACGCGCGGGACCAGGGTTTCAGCGTGCCGGACCCCTTCTACCGCAAGGCCCAGGGGTGGCTGCTGCAGGAGCTGCAGCAGGCACCGAACCGCTTCCCGCAACTGCCCGCGGCGCTGCAGGCGGCGCTGGGCGCCAG
>JAEYPG010000221.1 GCA_023410975.1 Pseudomonadota bacterium | reverse complement strand
TGAAATCTGGCCAGGTGGGTGATTTGCTTCGCGAATTGGCGGAATATTAATGAAAATATTCAAAAGGCCAAAGGCCTGATTATTCTTTTAATAATCTGGTCGATTCATGCGCAGCTTGGAAACCGGCTTTTCGGAAGAACACGGCCAGGGCCTTGGCTGTGGTTTCGGTGGAGTGCAGATCGACCAGCTTCCCAGCGTAGTCAGGCACGGGACGCGCCTTGCCGCTTGAAGCTACCCGGCCCGCACCCCCGTCCGTTCCAGCCCCTGCAGCACCTCCACCAGGTCCTGCGGCCCCCCAAACGCCCCCGATCGCGTATGGCACACCACGCCATCCCAGCGCCCGCCCACCAGCCGCGCGCTGCCCCAGCCCGGGCGGTCCAGTGCCTGCTCCGAGCGCAGGCCCAGCGCGCCCGTCGCGCGGCACAGCGACAGCAGCGTGTCGCCGCCCACCACCACCAGCACGCCCGGACGCGGCGCGTGGCGCGCGATCAGCTCGGCCTGGCGTGAGAGCAGCGCGGCGGCTTCCTCCGGCGTGATGCGGTCCTGCGGCGACAGGTCGAGCAGGCGCGGATAGCCCCGCGCCTCGCGCACGAGCGAGGCCGGATCGGCGCCGTCATGGCACTCGGCGGCCCGGCGCGACTGCCGCAGCACGCGCCACTGCTCCCGCGACACCGGGTGGTGGCTCGCGCTCACGAGCATCACGGGGCCGGCGGCGGACGCCGGCGCGGCACCGGCCGGGGACAGGGGCAGCTCAAGGCCGCGCGCCAACGCATGTGCCAGCCCGGCGCTGCCGCACCACAGCAGCCGCTTCGCCCCGCGCTGCCTCAGCCGCGCGACCACCACGTCCATGTCGGCGTCGCTGCGGACATCGGGAATCCAGCTCCAGCCGGCCGGCGCGGCATCCGGGGCCGGCAGATCTGCGAACACGCGCCAGCCGCGCCGGTGCAGGGCCTCGTCGATCACGCCGGCCGCCACCGGCATGCGTCCACCCTCAGGCTGGAGCACCCACTGCCGGCCGCCCTCCGTCACGCGCCCCTGTGCCGGAAAGGCCGGCACGAACACGACGCCGTCGAAGCCACCCTGCCGCGCCACCAGGTCCACCTCGTCGAAGGTGTTGCTGCGCAGCAGGCTGTCCACCTTCTTGAACGCAATGTCCGCGTTCCGCAGCCACGCCAGGCTGGGCTGCAGCAGGGCCGGCAGTGCCTGCAGCGGCACGTCGCGCGTGGCGGTGGCGACGATGTCGATGCCGGCCGCCGGCTCTGCGGCCGCCGGGCGGCCCAGGTGCACCGGCACGCCGGCACCGAAGGCGGCGGCGCAGTCCAGCGCGCCGGTGAGGTCGTCGGCCAGGATGCGCAGCGCCGTCATGGCTGGACCCTCACCACGGTCAGCTTCAGCTCCAGGGCGCGCAGGCGCTCTTCCTCGGCCGGCGCGATGCCGCTGTCGGTGATGAGCTCGCCCACGTCGTCCAGCGCGGCGATCTGCATGAAGGCGCGGGGCCGGAATTTCGATGAGTCCACCAGCAGCCGCGTGCTGTTGGCCGCCTTCATCAGCGCCCGCTTCACCGCGGCCAGCTCGGCCGAGGTCTCGGAGATCACGTTGTCCGTCACCGCGTGTGCACCCATCAGCAGCACGTCGGCGCGCAGGGCGGAGGCCTGGTCCACGAGGGTCTGCCCGATGATGGTCGTGCTCCCCGGGCGCAGCGCGCCGCCCAGCATGTGCACCTGGATCTGCGGCGACTTGCCCAGCACCTGCGCGATCACGAGGTCGTTGGTCACGGCCGTGAGCGGGATCTGCCGCCGCACCGCCGCGCGTGCGGCCTCCAGCACCGTGGTGCCGCTGTCGAAGATCACGCTCTGCCGGGGCAGCAGCGCCTCGGCCGCAGCCTGCCCGATGGCCGCCTTCTCCCGCGGCGACAGCTCCGCGGCCGCCTCCGGCTCGGGCTCGAAGGTGGCGTATTCCGGCGCCTGCTGGCGCAGCAGCGCGCCGCCGTGCGTGCGGTCGACGACGCCCTCGGCCGCCAGGGTGTCGAGGTCGCGCCGCAGGGTCGAGAGCGAGGCGCCCAGCGCCTGTTCGAGCTGCCCCAGCGTGACCGCCCCGTGCACGCGCAGGAAATCGACGATGCGCTGGCGCCGCTGCGCCGGCAGCAGCGGCGACGCGGACGGGTCCGCGAGCGCCGTGGTGTCTGGAATCGAGGACATGGCGTTTTCCGGTTGCTTGCGATCGATGATGCCACAGCGAGTGGTGTCTTGTGATTGATGTTGATTGTTTGTGGTGTCTTGTGATTGAATTCAGTCATTGGCTCCCACAAAACGCCATCGCAAGGCGCAACAACCCTGGAGACACGCCATGAACGATCACAAAGCTGCACCGACGTCCGGCCGCGGAAATTTCCGCCTCCAAGCCGCCTGAGCCCCTCACCCACGAATGGACCGCGACATGACGAATCCCATCCGACTGGCTTTCACGATGGGCGACCCCGCCGGCATCGGGCCCGAGATCATTGCCAAGGCCGTGCGCGAGATGGCGGGCCTGGTGCAGGCCGGCCGCGCCGAGTTCATCGTGCTGGGCAGCGCGGCCGCGCTGCGGCAGGCCGAGGCCCTGCTGGGCTTCACGGACGCCGGCGGCGAGGGCGGTGCGCTCTACCGCATGGTGGACGTGGGGCCGGTCGATGCGCCGGTCGTCACCGGCCAGGTGTCGGCCGCGGGCGGCGAGTGGGCCTACCGGGCCGTGGAGAAGGCCGCCCGCATGGTGCAGGCCGGCGAGGCGGACGCCATCGTCACCGGGCCGCTGTCCAAGGAGGCGCTGCACCTGGCAGGCCACCACTTCGAAGGCCACACCGAGCTGCTGGCGCACCTGACCGGCCAGCGCGACGCCGTGATGATGCTGGCCCACGGCGACATGCGCGTCACGCACGTCACCACGCACTGCGCGCTGGCCGACGTGCCCCGCCGCATCACGCCCGAGCGGCTGCGCCGGGTGTTCGACGTCACGCTGGACGCGATGCGCGCCCTGGGCATCCAGCAGCCGCGCGTGGCCGTGGCCGGCCTGAACCCGCACTGCGGCGAGGGCGGCATCCTGGGCAAGGAAGACGACGAGATCATCGCGCCCGTCATCAAGGAGTACACCGACCGCGGCCTGGGCCTGATCGGCCCGGTGCCCGGCGACACGGTGTTCATCAAGATGCGCGCCCGGCAGTTCGACGCGGTGGTGGCGATGTTCCACGACCAGGGCCACATCCCGCTGAAGCTGCTGGGCTTCCAGGTGGACCCGGCCACCGGCGCCTGGCAGGCCATCAGTGGCGTGAACATCACGCTGGGACTGCCCATCCTGCGCACCTCGGTGGACCACGGCACGGCCTTCGACATCGCCGGCAAGGGCGTGGCCAACGCCAACAGCGTGGTCGAGGCGGCGGAATACGCCATCCAGCTCATCGCCGGCCGCAAGGCCGTCGCGGCGGCCCAGGCGGCCACGGAAGGAGCGCAGTCGTGATGAACGGCCTGCTGCAAGCCCACGCCGAGGACCCGGCGCGCCAAGTCGCCGACCTGCCCTCGCCCTGCGTCCAGAACCACGCCGCCAACCTCATGCTGCTGCCCGACGGCGCGCTGGGCTGCGTCTGGTTCGGCGGCACGATGGAGGGCAAGTCCGACATCTCCGTCTTCATGTCGCGGCTGGAGCCCGGCGCCACGCAGTGGAGCGCGCCGGTGCAGCTCTCCGCCGACCCGGACCGCTCGGAGCAGAACCCCATCCTGTTCCCCGCGCCGGACGGCGCGCTGTGGCTGCTGCACACGGCGCAGACGGCCGGCCACCAGGACAACTCGGTGGTGCGCCGCCGCGTCTCGCATGACAACGGCCGCACTTGGGGCCCGACCGAGACGCTGAAGGACGTTCCCGCCGGCACCTTCGTGCGCCAGCCGATCCAGGTGCAGGCCGACGGCAGCTGGCTGCTGCCCATCTTCAACTGCCGCTCCATCCCGGGCCAGGCCTGGGACGGCAGCCTGGACGACAGCGCCGTGCTGCGCTCGACCGACCAGGGCGCGTCCTGGCAGCGCGTCGAGGTGCCCGAGAGCCTGGGCTGCGTGCACATGAGCATCGTGCCGGCGCGCGACGGAGGGCTGTTGGCCTTCTTCCGCAGCCGCTGGGCGGACAGCATCTACCGCAGCCGCAGCGACGACGGCGGGCTGAGCTGGAGCAAGCCGGTGCCCACCGTGCTGCCCAACAACAACTCCTCCATCCAGGCGCTGCGCCTGGCCGACGGCCGGCTGGCGATGATCTTCAACGCCAGCAGCGCCGCGGACGCCACTGGCCGGCGCGAGTCGCTGTACGACGAGCTGGACGAGGCGGACTCGGACGCCGCCAAGCCGGTTGCGGGAGCATCCACCCCGGCCGCCGCTCCCGCGCGCCGCGCCTTCTGGGGCGCGCCCCGGGCGCCGCTGACGCTGGCGCTGTCCGAGGACGACGGCCTGACCTGGCCCTGGCAGCGCAACCTCGAAGTCGGCGACGGCTACTGCATGAGCAACAACTCGGCGCAGCGCCTGAACCGCGAGTACTCGTACCCCTCCCTCCGCCAGGGCGACGACGGTGCGCTGCACCTGGCCTACACCGTGTTCCGGCAGCACATCCGCCACGTGCGGCTGATGCCGGAGTGGATCACCCAGACCGCCGCATGAAGGAGCGCCCGAACATGAGCGCATCGACCTACGCCATCCTGAACCCGGGCCGTGTCATCGGCGGCGCCGGCAGCATCGGGCAGCTCGCCGAGCTGGCCCAGGGCTTCTTCGGCGCCCGCCACGTGCTGGTCGTGAGCGACAAGGGCGTCGCCGCCGCCGGCCTGGTGCAGGGCCCCTGCGCCGCGCTGGAAGCGGCCGGCCTGCGCGTCACGCTGATCGACAGCACGCCGCCCGAGCCCGACGTGCGCGACGTGGAGGCCATCATGGAGCGCGCCCACGCCGCCGGCGGGCCGGACCTGGTGGTGGGCATCGGCGGCGGCAGCGCGATGGACGTCGCCAAGATCGTCGCCGTGCTGCTCGCCCACGAGCTGGACCTGCGCGAGCTGCTGACCAAGAAGGCCGAGATCCCGCAGCGCGGCCTGCCCACCGTCATGGTGCCGACCACGGCCGGCACCGGCTCGGAGGCCACGCCCAATTCGATCATCCTGGTGCCGGAGGACGAGCTGAAGGTCGGCATCGTCAGCGCGCGGCTGATGCCCGACGCGGTGATCCTGGACCCGCAACTCACGCTCACGCTGCCGCCGGCCGTCACTGCCTCCACCGGCATGGACGCGCTCACGCACGCCATCGAGTGCTACTGCTCGAAGAAGAGCACGCCGTTCAGCGACCTGTACGCGCTGGAGGCGATCCGGCTGATCGCGCGCAGCATCCGCCGCGCCGTGAGCGACGGCCGCGACGTGGCCGCGCGCGAGGACATGCTCATGGGCGCGTACTGGGGCGGCGTGTGCATCGCCACCTCCAGCACCACCGCCGTGCACGCGCTGGCCTATCCGCTGGGCGGCAAGTACCGCATGCCGCACGGGCTGTCCAACGCCATCCTGCTGCCCTCGGTGATGGCCTTCAACCTGGTCGGCAGCGAGCAGCGCTTCGCCGCGATGGCGCGCGCCATGGGGCTGGACACCGAAGGAATGAGCGACGCCGAGGCCGGCGCGGCCTTCGTCGAAGAGTTGAAACGCCTGAACGCCGATCTGGGCGTGCCGGCGCACCTGGGCGGCTGGGGCATCGACGAGACGCACCTGGACGGCCTGGTGGACGGCGCGGCCAAGGTCACGCGGCTGCTGGACAACAACCCGCGGCCCATGAGCCGCGACGACATGCGCGCCCTCTACGCCGCGCTGCTGTGATTTCAGTTCGCGCCGGACGCTGAACCAACCCGTTCGCCCTGAGCTTGTCGAAGGGCAGGCGCTGACATGCCAGCGTGGCAGGGGCTTCGACAAGCTCAGCCCGAACGGATTCCTTTCAGTGCCCCAAGTGAACTCTTATGAGTCCGATAACAGACCTCACCGGAGACAACGCATGAGCAACTCACTTCCCGTCAACACCCTCAAGCAAGCCCTGGCGGAGAACCGCCGCCAGGTGGGCCTGTGGGTGACCTTCGCGCACCAGCCCATCGCCGAGGTGCTGGCGGACTCGGGCTTCGACTGGCTGCTGTTCGACATGGAGCACAGCCCTACGGACCTGCACCAGGTGGGCCAGCAGCTGCTGGCCGTGCGCGGGCGCGACGTGGCGCCGATCGTGCGCGTGCCGATCCTGGACATGGGCTGGATCAAGCGCGTGCTCGATGCCGGCGCGCCGAACATCATGGTTCCCAACGTGCGCTCCGCGGCCGAGGCGCGCGACGCCGTGGCCTTCACGCGCTTCGCCCCCGAAGGCCTGCGCGGCGTGGCCGGCAGCACCCGCGCGGGCAACTACACCCGCTACAAGGACTACATGGCGCGCGCCAATGACGAGATCGGCGTGATCCTGCAGATCGAGTCGCGCGAGGCGCTGGACGAGCTGGACGCCATCTGCCGCGTGCCGGGCGTGGACGCCGTCTTCATCGGCCCCTCGGACCTGGCGGCGAGCCTGGGCTACCGCGGCCAGTCCAACCACCCGGACGTGCAGGCCGCCATCGCGCAGGCCTTCCGCACCGCCAACGCCGCGGGCAAGGCCGCCGGCACGCTGGCGGCCGACGGCAAGGCCGACCACTACTTCGAGGCCGGCGCCACGATGGTGGGCGTGGGCACCGACCTGCACCTGCTGATCGCGGGCGCCGACGCGGTTGCGGCGCGCTTCGTGCAGCGCTGACGGCCCGGCGCCCAGGCTTCCACTTTTTTCACCGGCAAGAAAAACGCTCCAGCGCTTCCCTTTTCAGGGTGGCGCGGCGGAGCCCTGTCCCGAACGACGCAGGAGACAACCATGCAACGACGTCACGTTCTTCGCGCGGCCGCGGCCGCTTCCCTGCTGGCCGCGTCGGTGGCCGCCATGGCGCAAGGCGGCTATCCGAGCAAGCCGATCACCATGGTCGTGCCCTTCCCGCCCGGCGGCACGCTGGACACGGTGGCGCGCGCACTGGCCCAGAAGCTGGGCGAGCAGATGGGCCAGACCGTGATCGTGGACAACCGGCCCGGCGGCGCCGGCACCATCGGCGCGGTGGCGGTGAAGAACGCGCCGGCCGACGGCCATACGCTGCTGTTCAGCGCCTCGACCATGGTCACCACGCCCATGACGCTCAAGAGCGCGCCCTACGACGTGGTCAAGGACTTCGCGCCGGTGGCGCTGGTGGCCAAGGCCCCGCTGGCGGTGGCGATCAACAAGAACCTGCCGATCACGGACGTCAAGAGCCTGGTGTCCTACGCCAAGGCCAACCCCGGCAAGCTGAGCTTCGCCATCGGCTCGACCGCTTCAGCCGGCCACCTCTCCACCGAGCTGCTGCGCCGCGCCAGCGGCATCGAGTACCTGATCGTTCCGTACAAGGGCTCGGCGCCGGCCTACCAGGACCTGGTCGGCGGGCAGATCGACGGCTTCATCGACCCGATCCTGGGCTCCTCCTCCTTTGCCAAGGCCGGGCAGCTGAAGGTGATCGCCGTGACCTCCAAGGCGCGTGTGCCCAGCCTGCCCGACGTGCCCACCGTGGCCGAGACGCTGCCGGGCTACGAGTTCTACAGCTGGTACGGGCTGTGGGCGCCGGCCAAGCTGCCGGCCGACGTGGCCCAGAAGCTCAACACCGAGGTCAACAAGGCGCTCAACGGCGAGATGCGCGACAAGCTGCTGCAGCAGGGCGTGCTGGTGACGCCGGGCTCGATCGCGGACTTCGTGAGCTTCCAGCGCGAGGACATGGCGCGCGCGGCCAAGATCATTGCCGAAGGGAAGATCCGTGCCGAGTGACGGCGGCGCGGCGCGGCACGCGCTGGTGACGGGCAGCAGCTCCGGCATCGGCCAGGCCATCGCCGAGCGGCTGCTGGCCGAGGGCTGGCGCGTGACGGGCCTGCACCGCGGCCCGGCCGCCCTGGACCACCCGGCGCTGCGCACGTTGCGCGTGGACC
>JAEYPG010000079.1 GCA_023410975.1 Pseudomonadota bacterium | reverse complement strand
CGGCCTCGATGCGCGCTGCGCCCGCTCCGACGGGGCCACGGTCCTGCGACAGCGCCTGGAGCAGGCGCAACGCGCGGCCGACAGCAGCGCGGACAGCGTGCGCAAGCAACTGGTGCTGGGCGACATGCGCGGCGCACAGGCGAGCCTCGACCGGCTGCAAGGCCAGAACCGGGAGCACGCCGAGCTGCCAGCCCTGCGGGCCGAAGTGCGCGCGGCCATTGCCGCGCAAAAGCCCGCGCCGGCCCCGCTGCCGGCGCCTCGCCCGGTCGTGCCGCCGCCCGATCCCGCGCCCGCCCCGCCGCTGCTGGCACAGGACTTCCTGCGCCAGGCCGAGCGCGCACTGGCGCAGTCCCGTTTCGATGCGGCGCGCACCTACGTGGACAGCGCGCTGCGCATCGACCCGTCCAATGCACAGGCGGGCAGCCTGCTGCGCCGCATCCGGGAGCGCGAGCTGCAGGTGCTGCGCGAGGAGACCACCATCCGTTGAGCTTTGCCGTGGCCGGCCGCTGTCCCGTCGGCGCCTTCCGTCCTCCCCTTCGCACCAGGAGCTTCGTTCCATGACAAGCCTTCGAGTCGTTCAGCAGGCGCTCACCGGCGCCATCGTCGCATCGCTGCTGGCGGGGTGCGCCTCACCCGCCGGCGGACCGGGCCTGGCCCAGGGCGAGAACGACGACCCCTGCAGTGTCGGCACCGGAGCCGTTGCCGGCGCCGCCGTCGGCGCGCTCATCGGGGCCATGACGGGAGACCGCAGGACGGCTGCGAAGGGCGCGGTGATCGGCGGCGCGGCCGGCGCGCTGCTGTGCGTAGCGGTCAACGTCCAATCGCGCCAGACCAAGCCTGCCGCGCAGGTGGACCGCGAGTACGAGCGCACGCGCGGCCGCTTGCCCGAGCAGCCGCAGCTCGTGTCCTACACGCCTGCGGTGTCGCCGCCAGTGGTGCAGCGCGGACGGCCGGTGCGGGTGAGTTCGACGCTGGAGCTGGTCAACGGCAGCGTGCAGCCGGTGAGCTCGGTGCGCGAAGAGATCGTGGTGTTCAGCCAGGACGGCCAGCCCATCAAGAGCGGCGGCAAGCCCTTCGCGGCCGCGTCGGCCGGCCGCTTCGAGAACAGCTTCGAAGTGACGCTGCCTCAAAGCGCCCCTCAGGGCGTCTATGCGATGAAGACCAATGTCTTCGTCAACGACCGGCTGGCGGCCACCCGCGACCTGCAGACACGGCTGGTCTGGGACGGGCGCGAGGCAACGGTGGTGGCAGGCGCGTACTGAGCCTGGGTGGGGGCCGGGACGGCCTCAAGGCACTTCCAGGCCCTGCTCCGCGGCCCAGGTGCGCAGGGTCTGCTTGGTTTCGCGCGCTTCGAACTCGTACCAGGCTTCGAGCTGGCCGCGCTGCCGCAGCAACTCCTTGAAGCGGGCGTAGGCGCCGTGCTCGGTGAAGTAGTCGTGGACGGTCTCGTGGTCCTCGGGCAGGAAGCGCTCGGTGAACAGAAAGGCCAGGCGGCTGCCGAGGCTCAGGTCCTGCCGGGTCGGCACGGGCAGGTAGCGGCTGCGGTCGTCCAGGTCAGGCGGCAAGACCTCGTCGTGGGCCTCGGAGCGGTACACGACCTTCCCGTCGTCCAGCGCGATGAAGGCGGCCTGCTCGAAAGGACCGAAGGGGGCGGTGGCGCTGGCAAATTCGAAGGCGTCGCTGAGGTCGGCGTACTGGATTTGGGTAGGCATGGTGGAGGGCAGGGGTTGTGGGCGCATCCCTGCCTGGGGTGGGTTCGGCCAGTCCGCTAGGCGTGATGCGGGCTTCGGGCAAATATCCTTTCAATCCAGCCGGCAGGCCTCCTCCCCGTGCGGCGCGGCCTGGAACGCCGGCAGCTTCTCGGCATGCGCGGACAGCGCCGCCAGCGCGGGGTGCTGCTCCGGTGCCACCAGGCCCGGCAGGGCGCGCTGGGTGAAATGCCAGAACACGGCGGTGCTGAGTGCCGGCTGCGCCAGCGTGTCGCCTTCGGTGGTGGGCGGGCGCTGCCCAAATTCGGCTTCCAGCGCGGCGTAGGCTGCCCGCACCTGCTCCTCGACGCGCTCGGCCCAGGGCGCATGCTGCTTCTCGGCCGGGCGCAGGTTGCGCTCGTAGAACAGCGCCACGCTCTTGTCGCCGGCCGCCAGCGCCAGTCCCAGCAGGTGCAGCGCCTGCTGGTAGGCCAGCGGGTCGGTGGGCATGAGGCTGCGCGGTCGCGCCAGGCGCTCGGCGTAGTCCAGGATCAGCGTGGAGTCGGTGAGCACGATGCCGTCCTCGCTGACCAGCGTGGGCACGCGCACCACGGGGTTGATCTGCCTGAACTGCTGCATGTGCCTGAACACCGACAGCGGCAGGTGCTCGAAGCGCAGCCCCAGCATCTGCAGCGACACCGCCACGCGGCGGACGTAGGGCGAGTCGAGCATGCCCACGAGTTTCAGCATCGGGTTCCTCCTGTCTGTTGAGCGATGGGTTGGGCCCGGGCGGCTTCAGCGCACCGGGCGGCCGGCGGCGCGCGCCTGGTAGAGCGGCATCACCTTGGGCACCGCTGCCTCCAGCGCGGCAATGCGGTTGGCGCTGTTGGGGTGGGTGCTGAAGAACTGCACCGGCTCCTGGCCGCCGGAGAGGCGCTGCATCTTGCGCCAGACGTTCGGGGCCGCGCGCGGGTCGTAGCCGGCACGGGCCATGAGCTCCAGGCCCATCACGTCGGCTTCGAGCTCCATGTCGCGCGAGAAGGGCAGGTGCAGGAAGAACTGTGCCCCCACCGCGGCCAGCGCGCCGGCGGCGTTGGAATTGCTGGAAGCCGCAATGCCCTGCACCACGGCGCCCGAGAGCGCCTGCTGAGAGACCTGCTCGCGCGAGTGCTCGCGCAGCGCGTGGGCGATCTCGTGGCCCATCACGGCAGCGAGCTCGTCGTCGCTGAGCTCGAGCTTGCGCACGATGCCGGTGTAGACGCCGATCTTCCCGCCCGGCGCGCAGAAGGCGTTGACCTCCTCGGAGTCGAAGACATTGATTTCCCAGGCCCACTTCTCGGCATCGGGCCGGAACACCGGCACCTCCTTGATCAGCCGGAAGCCGATGTCGCGCACGCGCTGGGTGATGGCGGGATCGTTGTTGAGCTTGCCCTTGCTGCTGGCTGCCGAAGAGAGCTGGTTGAAGCCCTTGGCCGCCTCGGCGTTGACGGTGGCGGCGGGGACCATGAGCAACTGCTGGCGCTGGATGCCCACGGCGCCGGGTGCCGTGCTGGTGGCGCAGGCGGCGAGCAGCGCCGCCGTGCCCAGCGCGGCAAGGAGGTGCCGGGTGCTGGTGAATGGATGTAGTGCCATGGCGTCGAGGCTGGTGCTTGAACAATGCGGGCAGGATGCAGCTTGTAACAGAGCTGCATTGTTGGCAACGGGCGCGGGTCAATGCCGGTGCACGGGGTTCCCGCTGTGTGGAGCAATGTCCGCTGCGGGTTCAAGCCCGTCCAGAGGGTGCCCGATGCCCTGCGTGCGCTGGAAGCGAGTCCGCAGCCAGCGGTGCATGACATCGAGCGTGTGCTTGAACGAGGCCAGCAGCTTCTCGGCTTCAGCGGCGTCCAGGCCTTGCTGCTTCATCTCGGCGATGAGCGCTTCCTGGCGCACGACCCTCGCCTCCCCTTCGACCAGCAGGCGCTGAAGCCGCTCGATCTCCAAAAAACATTCCCTGCCCCGGTCCATGGCTGCCAGCTCCCAAGCGTCCGGCTGTGTGAGGGCGGGGGATGCTTCCCGGGTAGGGGCGGGAAGGGCCTCGGTCCGGCACAGCGCTATGCCCCGGCCATAGCCATTCGCATGCCCGGGTTCTCCCTAGTGCCATGAGGCCAGCCTTGAAAACCAGAGCGGGGATTCGCCCGAGGGCGCCGGAAGTGGTTACAAACTTTATGGCTCCGGCCCTTCAATGCTGTTCCTGGAAGCCGATAAGCATTGAAACAGCACCCGAGGGGAACGGCTCCATTTCATGAATGGGGGCTGCCGGCCCCTGCCGCCCATCGAATCATCATGGCTTTGCGTATTTCAAGGCAACGCCATCTTTGCCACGGCCGATCCAATAATTTGTGCCGCGCTTCTCGTCCATTTCAATGCCGGGTATTGGGTATGCATGTATTTACTGTCTTGGACATGGATTCCGATAACGGCAACAGCAAATTCTGGAAAGAGGGGTTCGAAGCGGGAAAGGCGCTGAACAGCCGTTGCCCTTACCGGGCGGGCTCGCCGCAGGCCCGGGATTGGCTGGAAGGTTGGGCCGCTGGAATTCACGAGCCCGGCGAGTGCGTCCAGGTTCAGGATGAAATCGAGAAACCGCCGGCAGGTCGCTGGCGGGCGTGGCTCAGGAGTTTGCTGAGCCGCTGAAGCGAGGGTGAGCGCGCCCGCAATGCGCGGCGACCTTGCGCATCCTGCGCTGGGTGGTGAGTGTTTTCGGCAGGGGCTGGAAAACGATCCAGGGTTTGTTCGAGTTATTCGCTTGATGAAAAAGCCCGCATGCAGCGCTGCATGCGGGCTTTTTCAATCGGCGGTAATGCCACCGGCAAGCGGCCGGCAAGGCCACCGGCGGCAACTCGTCACAACACGTGCGTCACCAGCTTGAAATCCGGGTCCTCGTCAAAGGCCTTGACGGTGAAGCCCAGGCTGCGCATGAGCTTCAGCATGTTCGGGTTATTGGCCAGGACCAGGCCGTCTATTTCCGTCAGTCCCTTGTCGCGCGCGACTTCCATGATGCTTTCCATCATGCGCGAGCCGATGCCCTTGCCCGCGAAATCGTCCGCCACCAGCAGCGAGAACTCGCAGCTGGACTGGTCCGGGTTCGTGATGTAGCGCGACACGCCGATGACGCGCTCGGTTTCCACCATGTCGCCTTCCGTATTGGCGTTGCGCTGCTTCACCACCGCCACCAGCGCCATTTCGCGGTCGTAGTCGATCATCGTCAGCCGCGCCAGCATCGAGGGCGGCAATTCCGTCATCGACGAGACGAAGCGGAAATACCGGCTCTCGGCCGAGACGCAGTGCACCAGGTCCTGGAGCTTTTGCGCGTCGTCCGGGCGGATCGGGCGCACCAGGTATTCGCCGCCGCCGCGCAGCGGCCACAGCTGCTCGTAGCGCGCCGGGTAGGGCGAGATGCACAGGTGCGGATAGTCGCTGCCGCGCCCGCCCGCGGAAGGCGTGGGCGCGCTGTCGATCACGATGCGCGCGTCCACAGCCACCGCGCCGCTGGCGTCCACGATGATCGGGTTGATGTCCATCTCGCGCAGCTGCGGCAGCGCGCAGACCATCTCCGACACGCGCAGCAGCACCTGCTCCAGCGCGTCGAAGTCCACCGCCTCGGCGCCGTGCCACTCGCCCAGCGTCTCGGCCACGCGCGAGCGCTCGATCAGCCGCCGCGCCAGGAAGCGGTTGAGCGGCGGCAGCTCCATCGCCCGGTCGTTGATCAGCTCCACCATCGTGCCGCCGCCGCCGAAGACGATGACGCGGCCGAAGGGCTCGTCCGTCATCAGGCCGACGTGGATCTCGCGCCCGCGCCGAGCGCGCGCCATGCGCTGCACCGTCACGCCGTTGATGCGCGCATCGGGCTCCATGCGGCGCACGCGCTCGACCATGTCGTTGTAGGCGTCTCGCGCCGCGGTGGCGGTCATGATGCCCAGCGCCACGC
>JAEYPG010000070.1 GCA_023410975.1 Pseudomonadota bacterium | reverse complement strand
GCCATGCGATGCCCGCGCGCGGGCTCAGCCCCTGGCTGAACCAGCGCCCGTCGCGCGTGGCGGCGATGAGCGCCTGCAGGTAGTCCAGCAGCGCGTCCGAGGCGTGCACGCGCAACACCGCCTGCTGCGCCGCCAGCAGGCCTTCGGGCGTCATCACCGGCTCCAGCCGCGCGATGGTGCCGCGGCGGTCCTCGCCGGCCAGCAGCGCGCGCTCGCTGGCGCGGTCGGGGTAGCCCAGCGTCAGGCACATCAAGAAGCGGTCGAGCTGGCTCTCGGGCAGCGGGAAGGTGCCGAGCTGGTCGCCGGGGTTCTGCGTGGCGATGACGAAGAAGGGCGATGGAAGCGCGCGCGTCTGGCCCTCGATCGAGACCTGCTGCTCCTCCATCGCCTCCAGCAGCGCGCTTTGCGTGCGCGGGCCGGCGCGGTTGATCTCGTCGGCCAGCAGCACCTGCGTGAACACCGGGCCCGGATGGAAGACGAACTGCTCGCGGCTGCGCTCGTACACGCCCACGCCCAGCAGGTCGCTGGGCAGCAGGTCGGCGGTGAACTGTGCCCGCGTGAAGCGCAGCCCCAGCGACACCGCCAGCGCGTGCGCCAGCGTGGTCTTTCCCACGCCGGGCAGGTCCTCGATGAGCAGGTGCCCGCCGGCGAGCAGGCAGGCGACGCAGTCCTCGATCTGCGCGCGCTTGCCCACCACCACGGCGCCGATCTGTTCCACAAGCCTTTGAAGGGGTTCCGCGGGTCGCGCATTCATGGGGGCACCTTAAATCACAATCGGCCTTGCCATGACGACCGCCTACTACAGCCACCCCGCGTGCCGTGCGCACGACATGGGCGCGGGACATCCGGAGTGTCCGCAGCGGCTCGACGCCATTGCGGACCACCTGCGTGCCACCGGCCTGGACATCGCGCTGGACTGGCGCGAGGCGCCACCGGCCACCCTGGAGGCCCTGGAGCTCGCGCACAGCGCCCACTACGTGCTGGAGATGCAGGACCTGCTGCAGCGCCTGCGCGACCAGGGCGAGCGCCGCGCGCTGGACCCCGACACCTATGCCTGCCCGGCCACCTGGGACGCGGCGCTGCGTGCCGCGGGCGCTGCGGTGGCCGCCACCGACGCGGTGATCGACGGGCAGGCGAGCAACGCCTTCTGCGCCGTGCGCCCGCCCGGGCACCACGCCACGCGCGACGCCGCCATGGGCTTCTGCTTCTTCAACAACGTGGCGGTGGCTGCGCGCCACGCCCTGGACGTGCGCGGGCTCAAGCGCGTGGCGATCGTGGACTTCGACGTGCACCACGGCAACGGCACCGAGGACATCGTTGCCGGCGACGAGCGGGTGCTGATGCTGAGCTTCTTCCAGCACCCGCTGTATCCGGGCAGCGGCGCCGTGCCGCTGGGCACCAACATGGTCAACGTGCCGGTGCCGCCGTACACGCGCGGCGCCGAGGTGCGCGAGCTGATCGAGGCGATGTGGATGCAGCGGCTGGAGGAGTTCAAGCCGCAGATGGTCTTCTTCTCCGCCGGCTTCGACGCGCACCGCGACGACGACCTGGGCCAGCTCGGCCTGGTGGAGGCCGACTACGCGTGGATCACGCAGCGCATCAAGGACGTGGCCGAGCGCCATGCCGGCGGGCGCATCGTTTCCTGCCTGGAAGGCGGCTACGACCTGGGCGCGCTGGCGCGCAGCGTGGCGGCGCACCTGCGCGTGCTGGCCGACCTGACGCCCTGCGCCCGGGGGGGGGGGGGCCGCGCGGCCCGCGCTCCGGGCCGGTCCGTACATGAATGAAACGGGCCGTGGCGCCGCTGGTGCCGCGGCCGAGGCGTCCGCTGGCGACGCCTGGATGAAGAACGAGGGGAAGCATGACTCCGACCAACCTGCAGGCGCTGCTGGCGTCGCTGACGCAGCGTGGCCTGCTCATCGAGCTGGGCACGCTGGCGGCGTGCCTGGGCCTGGCCTGGACCGTGACGTGGCTGCTGGGCCGGCGCCGCTCGGGCGCGCAAAGCGTATGGCTGGGCGACCACGTCGTGGACGGCGTGCTGTTCCCGGCGCTGGCGCTGGCGGGCGTGTTCGCCGCGCGCTGGGGGCTGCAGGCGGGCGGCGTGCTGCCGCGCCCGGCGCTGCTGCAGCTGGCGGTGCCGGTGCTGGCATCGCTGCTGATCATCCGGCTGGGCGTGCGGGTGCTGCAGGTGGCGTTTCCGCACTCGCAGCTGGTGCGGGTGGTGGAGCGCACGCTGTCGTGGCTGGTGTGGATCGGGCTGGTGCTGTGGCTCACCGGTGCGCTGCCGCTGCTGCTGCGCGAGATGGATGAAATCCATTGGAAGGTTGGCGGCGGCGACGTCTCTCTGCGCAGCCTGGTGGAGGGCAGCCTTTCGGCGGTGCTGGTGTTGGTGCTGGTGCTGTGGCTGTCCGCAGCCATCGAGACCCGGTTGCTCTCGGGCGCTGCCGAGCCCGGTTTCGGCGGCAACGTCTCGCTGCGCAAGATCGCCGCCAATGCCACGCGCGCGCTGCTGCTGCTGGTGGGGCTGCTGCTGGCGCTGTCGGCCGCGGGCATCCCGCTGGGGGCGCTGTCGGTGTTCGGCGGTGCCTTGGGCGTGGGCATCGGCTTCGGCCTGCAGAAGCTCGCTTCCAACTACGTCTCGGGCTTCGTGATCCTGGCCGAGCGCAGCTTGCGCATCGGCGACGTGGTGAAGGTGGACAACTTCGAAGGCCGCATCACCGACATCAACACCCGCTTCACCGTGGTGCGCGCGCTGAACGGGCGCGAGTCCATCGTGCCCAACGAGCTGCTGATCACGCAGCGGGTGGAGAACCTCACGCTGTCCGACCCGCGCGTGGTGCTGCAGAGCACGGTGCAGGTGCCCTACGGCACCGACCTGGACACGCTGATGCCGCGCCTGGTGGAGGTGGTGCGCGCGGTGCCGCGGGTGCTGTCCGAGCCGGGGCCGGCGGTGCTGCTGTCGAGCTTCGCCGCCGATGGGTTGGAGCTGACCGTGTCGTACTGGATCGGTGACCCGGAAAACGGTCTGGGCGGCGCGCGCAGCGACGTCAACCGCGCGCTGCTGCGCGAGCTGCAGAAGCTGCACATCGACATTCCCTTCCCGCAGCGCGTGGTGCAGGTGCAGGCGGCGCCGGGGGTGGAAGCCGCGGCGCAGCTACTGCACCCGAGCGCGCCGGCACCGGCCCAGTCCCCGGTGCCGCAGGGCCTGCCGGCGGTTGCGGCTGTCGGGCCGCAGTCGTCCGGCGCGCCGTCCTGAAGCGCCGGCCAGGCGGGCTTTGCCCCGCTTTTCAGCCCATGGCGGTCGGGCGCCCGCCTCCAGAATGCGGTCGCGCCGTCGCCCGCCAGGGCCGCCGCGGCGCAGCCTTGCCACCTGCACTCCACAACCATGAAGAAACTGCTGATCGCGGCCGCGCTGGCCGCGGCTTCCTCCGCCTTTGCCGGCGATTTCTATACCGGTATCGGCCTGCCGGGCTTGCAGTTCGGCTATGCGCAGCCGGTGTCCGAGAGCCTGGTGCTGCGCGCTGACGTCTCGACCCTGGGCCACCACAGCCGCAGCCGTACCGAAGACAACCTGAACTACGACGCCAAGATCAAGGCCGACCGCCTGGGCCTGTTCGCCGACTGGTACTTCGCCGGCAACTGGCGCGCCGTCGGCGGCCTGACCTTCACCAATGCCCGGGCCGACCTGCGCGGCAGCGGCAACGGCGCCACCATCACCATCGGCAACACCACCTACACGGCCGGCCCCAACGAGGGCTTCGACGTGGCGGTGAAGTTCCCGCGCACCATGCCCTACCTGGGCATCGGCTACGGGCGGGGGCCGAAGGCGGAGAAGGGCTGGAGCCTGGCCTTCGACCTGGGCGTGGCCATCGGCAAGCCCAAGGTCAGCGGCTCGGTGCGCGGTGCGCTGCTGTCGAGCCAGGTGTCGCAGGCCGACATCGACCGCGAGCTGGCCGAGATCCGAGACGACGCCGACAGCATCAAGGGCATCCCGCAGCTGAGCCTGGCGGTGAACTACCGCTTCTGAGCCGAAGCGGCGGGCGCGCTGCTGGCGGGCGCTCGGGATGAAAAAACGGCGCCCGAGGGCGCCGTTTCCGCTTCAGTGCGAGGGGAAGGCTCAGGCCACCGCGACGGGGATCTTGCCGATCTTGGCCTGCCACTCGGCGGGGCCGGTCTGGTGCACGCTGGTGCCGGTGGCGTCCACGGCCACGGTCACGGGCATGTCCTTGACCTCGAACTCGTAGATGGCTTCCATGCCCAGGTCGGCGAAGCCCACGACCTTGGCCGACTTGATGGCCTTGGAGACCAGGTAGGCGGCGCCGCCCACGGCCATGAGGTAGGCGCTCTGGTGCTTGCGGATGGCCTCGATGGCGGCGGGGCCGCGCTCGGCCTTGCCCACCATGGAGATCAGGCCCGTGTTGGCCAGCATCATCTCCGTGAACTTGTCCATGCGCGTGGCGGTCGTCGGGCCGGCCGGGCCCACCACCTCGTCACGCACCGGATCGACCGGGCCGACGTAGTAGATGACGCGGTTGGTGAAGTCCACCGGCAGCGGCTCGCCCTTGGCCAGCATGTCCTGGATGCGCTTGTGCGCGGCGTCGCGGCCGGTGAGCATCTTGCCGTTGAGCAGCAGCGTGTCGCCGGGCTTCCAGCTCGCCACTTCTTCCTTGGTCAGCGTGTCGAGGTTGACCTGCTTGCTCTTGTTGTAGTCGGGCGCCCAGGCGACGTCGGGCCACAGGTCCAGGCTCGGCGGCTCCAGGTAGGCCGGGCCCGAGCCGTCGAGCACGAAGTGCGCGTGGCGCGTGGCGGCGCAGTTGGGGATCATCGCCACGGGCTTGGAGGCGGCGTGCGTCGGGTAGGTCTTGATCTTGATGTCCAGCACCGTGGTCAGGCCGCCCAGGCCCTGCGCGCCGATGCCCAGCGCGTTGACCTTCTCGTACAGCTCCAGGCGCAGCTCTTCGAGCTTGTTCTGCGGGCCGCGCTGCTGCAGCTCGTACATGTCGATGTCTTCCATCAGCGCTTCCTTGGCCAGCAGCATGGCCTTCTCGGCCGTGCCGCCCACGCCGATGCCCAGCATGCCCGGAGGGCACCAGCCCGCGCCCATCAGCGGCACGGTCTTGAGCACCCAGTCCACCAAGTTGTCGCTGGGGTTCATCATCACGAACTTGGTCTTGTTCTCGCTGCCGCCGCCCTTGGCGGCGACGGTGACGTCGACCGTGTTGCCCGGCACCACCGTCATGTGGACCACGGCGGGCGTGTTGTCCTTGGTGTTCTTGCGGGCAAAGATCGGGTCGTCCAGCACCGAGGCGCGCAGCACGTTGTCCGGGTTCAGGTAGCCGCGGCGCACGCCTTCGTTGACGGCGTCCTCGATCGAGCCGGTGAAGCCTTCGAGCTTCACGTCCATGCCGATCTTGAGGAACACGTTGACGATGCCGGTGTCCTGGCAGATCGGGCGCCGTCCCTCGGCCGACATCTTGGAGTTGGTCAGGATCTGCGCGATGGCGTCCTTGGCCGCGGGGCTTTCCTCGCGTTCGTAGGCGCGGGCGAGGTGGGCGATGTAGTCAGCGGGGTGGTAGTAGCTGATGTACTGCAGCGCGGCGGCGACGCTGTCGATCAGGTCACTCTGCTTGATGATCGTGGTCATGGAACACCGGGGGAGGGTTGAGGCAAACCCGTCAAGTTTAGCGGCGCACCTGAGGGCAGCCTGACGGCGGGTCGTTGCAGGCTCCACGGCAGCCCTCGGGTTGTGTCCGTTGGCGGACAGGCCGCAGGCGTGGGCCGGCGCAGGGCTCAGTGCTTGCCGTTGGACAGCAGCCGGTCCGTCATGGCGATGGCCATGGCCGACAGAAGGAAGACCGCATGGATGATGGTCTGCCACATCAGCACCTTCTCGCTGTAGTTCTCAGCGTTGATGAAGGTCTTGAGCAGGTGGATGGAGCTGATGCCGATGATGGCCGTGGCCAGCTTCACCTTGAGCACCGAGGCGTTGACGTGGCTGAGCCATTCGGGCTGGTCCGGATGGCCTTCGAGGTTCATGCGCGAGACGAAGGTTTCGTAGCCGCCGACGATGACCATGATCAGCAGGTTGGAGATCATCACCACGTCGATGAGGCCCAGCACCACCAGCATGATCACGGTCTCGTTGAGCTTGGGCGGACCGTCCATGGCGGGCTCGTAGCCGATGCTGCTGATCAGTATCTCCAGGGCATGCTGGTCGCCCAGCGCGGCCTGCACCAAGTGCATGAGCTCCACCCAGAAATGGAACACGTACACGCCTTGCGCAAGGATCAGCCCCAGGTACAGCGGCAGCTGCAGCCAGCGGCTGGCAAAGATCATGTTGGGCAGGGGACGCATGCGCGCCTGGGTCGGGTCTTGGATCGAGGGCATGGGGAAAATTCACTTGTGCAACGCAGCATTCTAGGGTTCTCCCTTGCTGCGCCGCAGCAAGAAGTAAGCCCTTCGTCAGCCGCTTTGGACACAGTGGATTCGTGCGCCCGACCAATGACCTTTGTCACGGGCATCGAACATTGCCAATGCAGGAACGCAGGAGACATCCATGAGCGAAGCTGACACCAAGCTGTACCAACCCGATGCCGAGACCGCGAAAAACGCCTACGTCGCCGGCATGGAGGCCTATCAGGCGCTGGTGGCCGAAGCCGAAGCGGACTACGAGGGCTACTGGGGCCGCCTGGCCAAGGAGCTGGTGAGCTGGAAGCAGCCGTTCACGCAGGTGCTCGACAGCTCCAACCCGCCGTTCTTCAAGTGGTTTGCCGACGGCAAGCTCAACGCGTCCTACAACTGCCTGGACCGCAACGTCGAGAACGGCAAGGGCGACAAGACCGCCATCATCTTCGAGGCCGACGGCGGCGAGGTCACGAAGGTGACCTACAAGGAGCTGCTGGAGCGCACCTGCCGCCTGGCCAACGCGCTCAAGGCGCAGGGCGTGAAGAAGGGCGACCGCGTCGTCATCTACATCGCCATGTCCATCGACGGCGTGGCCGCCATGCAGGCCTGCGCGCGCATCGGCGCGACGCACTCGGTGGTGTTCGGCGGCTTCTCGGCGCAGTCGCTGCGCGACCGCATCGAGGACACGGGCGCCAAGCTGATCATCACGGCCGACCACCAGGTGCGTGGCGGCAAGCAGCTGCCCCTGAAGGCCATCGTGGACGAGGCCCTGTCGCTGGGCGGCTGCGACTCGGTCCAAAAGGTGCTGGTGGTCAAGCGCAGCGGCGCCGGCGTGGCCATGACCGAGGGCCGCGACGTCTGGATGGACGAGGCCCTGGCCGGCCAGGACGCGGTGTGCGAGCCCGAGTGGGTCGAGGCCGAGCACCCGCTGTTCCTGCTCTACACCTCCGGCTCCACCGGCAAGCCCAAGGGCGTGCAGCACTCCACCGGCGGCTACCTGCTGCACGCGGCGCTGACCACCAAGTGGACCTTCGACCTCAAGGATGACGACGTGTTCTGGTGCACGGCCGACATCGGCTGGGTCACGGGCCACACCTACATCACCTACGGCCCGCTGGCGCTGGGCGGCACGGAGATCGTGTTCGAGGGCGTGCCCACCTACCCGGACGCAGGCCGCTTCTGGAAGATGGTCCAGGACCACAAGGTCACCGTCTTCTACACGGCGCCCACGGCCATCCGCTCGCTGATCAAGGCCGCCGAGAGCAACGAGGCCGTGCATCCGAAGAGCTATGACCTGAGCTCGCTGCGCATCCTGGGCTCGGTGGGTGAGCCCATCAACCCGGCCGCCTGGGAGTGGTACCACCAGCACGTGGGCGGCGGCCGCTGCCCGATCGTGGACACCTTCTGGCAGACCGAGACCGGCGGCCACGTGATCACGCCGCTGCCCGGGGCCACGCCGCTGGTGCCGGGGTCGTGCACGCTGCCGCTGCCGGGCATCATGGCGGCGATCGTCGACGAGACCGGCAAGGACCTGCCGAACGGCTCGGGCGGCATGCTGGTGATCAAGCGGCCGTGGCCCTCGATGATCCGCACGATCTGGAACGATCCCGAGC
>JAEYPG010000019.1 GCA_023410975.1 Pseudomonadota bacterium | reverse complement strand
CCGCAGCGCAGCGTGGCCGCCTGCAGCGCCGCGTACAGGGCGGCGCCCGACTGCCCGCGCGAGACCGCCCGGTGCCCGCGCGGCGCCGGCGGCAGCGTGCCGCCGTAGGCAGGCACCACCTCGTTGCCCGAGTAGTAGAGGAACTTGCCTTCGGGCGGATAGGAGGTCTTGAAGTCCGGCATGGCGGCGTCGAAACGCACGCCCTGGGCCTGCAGCCACTGCAGGTTGTCGACGCTGCCCTCGCAGAAGCGCCACAGCGTGGCCTCGGAGACCACGCCCTGCGTCTCGTGGCGCAGGTAGTCGAACATCGCCTGCGGGCTGTCCTGGAAGCCGGCCTGTTGCTGGAACGGCGTGCCGCCGCCGGCGTAGACCACGCCGCCGGAGAGCTTGCTGGCGCCGCCGCCGCCGAAGCGGTCGATCACCATCACCTGAGCACCCGCGCTGCGGGCCTCGATGGCGGCGCAGGCGCCGGCCGCCCCCCAGCCCACGACCACCACCTCGGCCTCGTCGTCCCAGGCCAGCTGCGAGGCGTCGTCCACCTCCAGCGCCCCGTGCACCGGCGTGACGGTGCTGGTGCGCGGGGTGTCCTGCCTTGCGTCTCGCGCGCGACTGCGCAGCGTGCCTGCGGCGCGCGGGCTCATGCAGCCTCCGGCACCGGCTGGCGCAGCAGGTCGGTGCGCTCCAGCGCCATGGGCTTGCCGGCCATGTGGGCCACGGCCCGGAAGCCGAAGGTCATCGCCGGCCCCAGCGTGCTGCCCGCGCCCGGATAGGACGGCCCCATCACCGACGCCGCGTTGTTGCCGATGCAGTAGAGCCCCTCGATCGGCCGCCCGCCGGCGGCATCGAGCACGCGCGCATCGTGGTCCGTGAGCAGCCCGCCCTTCGTGCCGATGTCGCCGGGGTGGAGCTTCATGGCGTAGAACGGCCCCTTGGCGATGGGCGCCAGGTTGGGGTTGGGCTTGACGTGGGCGTCGCCGTAGTAGCGGTCGAAGACGTTGTCGCCGCGGCCGAAGTCGTGGTCCACGCCGCTGCGCGCGAACTCGCCCATGCGCTGGGCGCTCGCCACGAGCCCTTCGGGATCGACACCGATCTGCCGTGCCAGGCCCTGCAGCGTGTCGTCCTTCCAGTAGACGGTGCCCAGCCAGCTGCGGCGCAGCTTGGCGTCCGGCACCGCCGAGGCGGGCATCAGCGGGCCGATCGGGTAGCGGGCCCGGAAGTCCGCGTCGAACACGATCCAGGCCGGCACCGCGCCCTCGCCGCGCTCGTGGCTGGCGAACATCGCCTGCTGGAACTCGGGGTAGGGACAGGACTCGTTGACGAAGCGCCGGCCCAGGCGGTTCACCACCATGCAGCCCGGCAGCGAGCGCTCGACGAACACCGCGCGGAACCTGTCCTCCTTGGGCACCTCCAGCGTCGGCGCGCCCCAGCTGTGCGCCATCAGGTGCAGCGCGGCGCCGGCGTCGGCACCGGCGCGGATGGCATCGCCGGTGTTGGCGCCCGGCGGGGTGGCGGTCCAGGCCTGGTCGGTGGGCTTGGGCAGGTACTGCTCGCGCATGGCCTGGTTGCGCTCGAACCCTCCGGCGGCCAGCACCACCGCGCGGGCCGCGCGTACGCGCTGCAGCCGGCCCTCGCGCTGCACCGCCACGCCAACCACCCGGCCGCCCTCCAGCAGCAGCGACTGCAGCGGCGACTCCAGCCACAGCGGGATGTCGCGCTGGCGCAGCGCCGCCAGCAGCCCGCCCACCAGCGCCTGGCCGCCGGTGAGGCGGCGGTCCCGGCGCGTCTGCCAGCGCCAGGGATAGTCCAGGAAGTAGCGCGCCATGATCCCCAGCAGCGTGAAGCGCGACTTGAACTCGCGCGCCAGCATCGATTGCGCCTCGAAGGCGTTGATGTGCATGCGGCCGAAGATGAGCTGCCCCGGGTTGGTCGGCCGCATCTGCTGCAGCCCCTGCACGCCCAGGCGCCGCGCGTTGAAGTCCAGCGGGTCCATGGTGCGGCCGCCCGGCAGCGCGCCGGGCACGCCGGGGTAGTAGTCGGCGTAGCGCGGCACGCAGCGGTACGGCACGCCGATGTCGGCCAGGTAGCGCGCCATGTGGCGGGCGCTTTCCACGTAGGCCAGGATGCGCTCGTCGCTGGCGAGTCCGCGCGCGCAGGCCTTCACGTAGCGGAAGGCCACCTCGACGCTGTCGCGCAGCCCGGCGCGCGGCATGTCATGGTTGTCTGGAATCCAGATCCCGCCGCCCGAGGTGGCCGAGGTGCCGCCCACCAGCGCGGCCTTTTCCACCACCAGCACCTTCAGGCCCTCGTCGGCCGCGCGTACCGCCGTCAGCAACGCGCCCGCCCCGGAACCGACCACCACCACGTCCACCTGCTGTTCCACCGTGTCTCCTCGTTTTGTGTTGAAGCCGCAACCGCGGCGGCGCCGCGCCCGTCGTGCGTGCAACGCGGCGGCATGCGCCGCGTTGGCGAGGGCAAGCAAGCGGCGGCGGGGTCAGACGAACGGGTCGGTGTTGGGCAGGCCCAGCATCACCGCGCCGTGCGCGCGCACGTAGGCGTCGGTGTTGTTGGCGATGTGGCCGCGGGACTGGTGGATGTCGCGGAACACGCGCTCGATCGGGTTGCCCCGGTACATGCCCGAGGCGGCGCTGGCGCGCAGCAGCTCGCTGGCATGGTGGGCGCACAGCTTGGGCACCGAGGCGGCCTGCGCGCGCTGCAGCAGCCGCTCCTCCACCGGCATGGGCTCGCCCGTGCGGGCACAGTGCACGATGCGGCCATAGTTGCGCTCCAGCACGAGCTTGAGCTGGTCGGTGGCCATCATGGCCTCGCTCACCGCCTGCTGGGCGTTGACGTCCTCGGCCGTCTTCGCGCCGTGCTTGCCCACGTGTGCCGCGGCGCGCTGGCGGAACGCGCCGATGGCGCCGTCGAGCGCGCCGATGCAGGCGCTGGACACCGCGCGCTGGAACACCTGCGTGAACGGGATGCGGTAGAGCCAGCCCGGGTTCACTGCGCGGCCGGGGCAGCCGTGGTCACTGTGGTCGTTGGTGCGCTGCGTGCGGTGGGCCGGCACGAACACGTCCTCCACCACGATGTCGTGGCTGCCGGTGGCGCGCAGCCCCAGCACGTCCCAGTTGCGCTCGATGCGGAAGTCCGACTTCGGCAGCAGGAAGGTGGCGTGCTCCAGGGCACCGGAGCCGTCGTCCTTGGGCAGCAGGCCACCCAGGAAGATCCATTGGCAATGGTCCACCCCGCTGGAGAAGCTCCAGCGGCCCGAGAAGCGCCAGCCCCCCTCGGCCGGCACCGCCTTGCCGGTGGGCATGTACGTGGAGGCGATGAGCGTGCTGCTGTCGGCCGCCCACACGTCCTTCTGGGCCTGCTCGGGAAACAGCGGCAGCTGCCAGTTGTGCACGCCGATGACGCCGTAGATCCAGGCCGTGGACATGCAGCCTTCGGCCAGCGCCATCTGCGTCCGGTAGAACACGCGCGGATCGAGCTCGTAGCCGCCCCAGCGCCTGGGCTGCAGCACGCGGAACAAGCCTGCCGCGGCCATCTCGCGCACCGATTCGGCGGGCACCATGCCGGCGGCTTCGGCGTCGCGGGCACGCTCGGCCAACTTCGGCGCCAGCGCCCTGGCGTTCTGGATCACCTCGACCGCTTCGGGGGTCATGTAGTCTTCGTGGAGCACGCTCATCGCCTTCCTCGCTCGCTGTGGGCATGCGGCCGCTGCCGCAGGGTGCGTGCATGATCCCGGCGCACCGGCCCGGCATTCATCGTCCGATCGGACTAACGGCCAGGAGCGGCCCAAACACGGCTAGTCCGCGTGGAGGATTCGCCTGCCGACACGGCACTGCACCCTGGCAGCCTTCCCCTGCAGGAGCTCGCCATGGAACGCAGCCGTCCGTTCGACCCGAAAGACTTTCGCCAGGCGCTGGGCATGTTCGCCACCGGCGTCACCATCGTCACCGCGCACGCGGCCGACGGCACGCCGGTGGGCGTGACAGCCAACAGCTTCAACTCGGTGTCGCTGCAACCGCCGCTGGTGCTGTGGAGCCTGGCGCGCAACGCCCGCAGCCTGGAGGCCTTCCGCAGCGCGGGCCACTGGAACGTGCACGTGCTGGCCAACGACCAGGAGGCGCTGTCCAACCGCTTCGCGCGCGCGGGCGAGGACAAGTTCGCCGGCCTCGCGCTGGAGCCCGGATTGACGCCGGCGCCGCTGCTGGGCGGCTGCAGCGCGCGCTTCCAGTGCCGCACCATGTTCGAGTACGAGGGCGGGGACCACGTCATCTTCGTCGGCGAAGTGCTCGACTACGACCGCAGCGACCGCGCGCCGCTGCTCTACGTCACCGGCGGCTACGCCCTGGCCACGCGGGTGGCCGGTGCCGTGGCGACCGAGGGCTGCGCGGCTGGCGACTGCGCGCCCTACTCCGAGGACCTGCTGGGCTACCTGCTCGGCCGCGCCCACTACCAGTTCCTGTCCGGCGTGCGCCCGATGCTCGATCGCCACGGGCTCAGCGAGGCCGACTTCTTCGTGCTGGCGCTGCTGGGCGTGCGCGAACCGCTGGACGCGGCTGAGATCGCCGCCCACACCGCCTACACCGGCATCGACGTCGGGCCGGTGCTGCTGCGCTCGCTCGTCGCGCGCGGGCTGTTGCGCGAACAACCGGTGCAGCGCTGGATGCTCAGTGCCGAGGGCCGCGACGCGCTGCTGCACGTGCTGGCCGCGGCCAAGGCCGTGGAGTCCGACATCGCCGAGCGGCTCGGCGGCATCGGCACGGCCGCGCTGCGCAGCCTGCTCAAGCAGTTCATCGCCGCCAGCGATCCGGGCCTGCCCAAGCTCTGGAGCATGTAGCCGGGACAAGAAGGAAAGCGGGCCGTGATGCCCGCTTTCCCGCAGCCCGCCCGTCCTGTTTCGACGGGTTCGGGCCGAAGTGGTTCCCCCTGCAGTCCCGACGAGGACCCCGAATCACATGTACAGCACGACCAGGTCGTTGATGACCGAGGGCCGGTCGTGGCCGACGATGTGGGTGTGGATCTCCAGCGTGAGCTGCACGCCGCTCTTGACCTGCTGCACGGCCTTGACACGGCTGCGCGCATGGACGCGCGAGCCCGAGGGCACCGGTGCCGGGAAGCGCAGCCGGTCGGAGCCGTAGTTCACCATGTTGGTGTAGCCGGCGATCTCCCAGTCCATGGGGATGCGCATGCGGCTGGCGAGCACCTGCACCAGCGCCCCATGGGCGATCGTCGTGCCGAACGGGCTCTGGGCCCGGGCCTTCACGGGGTCGGTGTGGATCCAGTAGTCGTCACCTGAGAGCTCGGCGAAGCGGTCGATGAGCTCCTGCGTGACCTCGACCTCGTTGGACCAGCCGCTGAAAGCCTCCGACACGAGGCCCTGCAGACCGGCGAGGTCCTTCACGTCGATGCGCCGCGCGGGCGCCGCGGGCTCTTTCGCGGCAGGCTCGGCCTCGCGCCGCTGCCCTGCCTCGATCACCGACGGGTGCGTGGAATCGACGCCCGTGTAGCGCAGGAGCGTGACGCTGCCCGGACGCTCGTCGAACACCGGCCGCACGCGCATCCCGGTCTGCAGCCCGTCCGGCTGCACGCCCACCAGCGTGGTGTTGATGCGCGGCCCCTCGTCCAGTTCGACCACCGCCAGCAGTTGCGGCATCTCGTCGCCGAACTCGGGCAGCGTGGGCACGCGCGCCGCCGTCCAGGTGTAGAGCGTTCCCTGTCCGGAAACGTCATGCCACGCAAGCTTGTGCGAGCCGCAGGACGGGCAATGCGCGCGCGGGAAGAAGATCCAGTGCCCGCAGTCCCCGCACTGTTGCATACGCACCTGCCTCTGGCGCAGGCCTTCCCAGTAGGGCTGCGACAGCGGCGTGGGCTGCGGCAAGGGCTTGTTCCATTCCATGTTCATGCTCCCTGCAGGATCAGCGCGCCCTGCTCGCTCATGACACCGCCGGTGCCGGACACGTAGGCCAGCTCATGGCGCTTGAGCTGGCGCGCGCCCGCGCGGCCCTGCACCTGGTGCAGCGCCTCGATCACCTGGCTCATGCCCCCGGCGCTGCCGGCCTGGCCGAAGCTCAGCTGTCCCCCGTGGGTGTTCATCGGGAAGTCTCCCTTGAAGGTGAAGTCGCGCTCGCGCACGAAATCCATGCCGCGGCCCTTCTCGCAGAAGCCCGCGTCTTCCAGCGTGAGCAGCACGGTGACGGTGTAGCAGTCGTAGATCTGCGCCATGTGCATGTCCGAGGGCTGCAGCCCGGCCATCGCGAACGCGCGCCGCGAAGCCGGCCCGATGGGCGTGGCCAGCATGTCGGCCGCGTAGGTCGGGGACTTGCTCTGCACGTGCTCGCCGCAGCCAATGACGCGCACCGGCCGGTGCTTGCAGCGGCGCGCGATGTCCTCGCGCGTCACCACCACGGCGGCCCCGCCCGCCATCGGCATCACGATCTCCAGCATGCGCAGCGGCTCGGCCACCATGCGGGATGCCAGCACGTCTTCCACCGTGATGAGATGGCCCTGGAAGAAGGCCTGCGGGTTCTCGCTGGCGTTGAAGCGCTGCGCCACGGCAACGCGGGCCAGCGCCGCCGCGTCCCAGCCGTACTGCGCGGCGTAGCGCTGCGCGATCATGGCGTAGCCGGTGTTCTGCGCCATGTGGCCGTAGGGCAGGTCCATCTCGGCCTCGGGCGCGCCGAAGCGCGTGCTGTGGCCGCCGAAGCGCGAGGCTTTCATGACCTCGGCGGCATGGTCGTCCACGGGCGCCTGGGGCGCCAGCCGCGCGGGGATGACGCACAGCACGGTGCTGCACATTCCCAGCTCGATAGCCGCGGCGGCGCGCCACACCATGCCCACGCTGCTGGCGCCGCCGAGGTCGACCACCTCGGCGTAGTCAAGCTTCACGCCCAGGTATTCGCCCGCCATCGCCGGCACGAACATGCCGGCCTCGTGGAACTGCGCGCCCGGCAGCACCAGGCCGTCCACGTCCTGCAACGTCAGGCCCGCATCGGCCAGCGCCTGCGTGCCCAGGTCCGCGACCTGTTCGAGGTGGAACATGCGCGGCGCGCTGGCGTATTTCTGTGGCTTGTATTGCGCGGCGCCCACCAGCGCCGCCTGTCCTTTGAGTCCCATCGTGCACTCCAAGAGCTGCCGCCCCCAGGGGCCGCTGCCCCGCATTGTGGTTGCGCCGCGCGTGGCTCCATCGTCCGTCAGGACTATCCCGGCGCGGCGCTTGGCGGCTACTCCTTTCGGACGATGTTGCAGACCAGTCGCTGCGAAGAATGCCCTGCATGCGGCCGCGCGCCGAGACCAGAACGCTTAGGAGACAAACCGTGCGAACCGCCTTGGGCGTCGCCATGGCCGCCGTCATGGCCATGGCTGCCAGCCATGCCTTTTCCCCTCGTGCCACGCCGCCGCTGGCTGCCACGGCACTGCCCGTGCAGCGCATGCACTTCAACACGCTGGCCCGCTCCAGCGCCGGCATGGTGGCCGGCGGCGAGCTTGGTGCGCTGCTGTACTCCAGCGACGAAGGCCGCAGCTGGCAGCGGGCCCGGGTGTCCGCCGAGCGGCAGGCGCTCATCACCCAGGTGGCCTTCGACAACGACGGGCGCCACGGCCTGGCCGTGGGCCACGAAGGCTGGATTTTGAGCAGCGACGACGGCGGCCTGAGCTGGCGCGAGCTGCATTTCGACGAAGCCCAGGGCGAGCCGCTGATGAGCATCGCGCGGTTGCCTTCGGGCCGCATCCTGGCCGTGGGGGCCTTCGGCCGCATGCTGCGCTCGGATGACCAGGGCCGCAGCTGGCAGCGGGTGGAACTGCCGGGCGTCGACGACAAGCACCTCAACCGCATCGTCGGCAACGGGGATGGCTCGCGCTGGCTCGTGGTCGGCGAGCGCGGCCTGGTGCTGCAAGGCGACGCCCGGGGCGAGCACTGGCAGGTGCTCGAGCCTTTCTACAACGGCAGCCTCTACAACGCCGTGGCGCTGTCCGGCGAGGAGTGGCTGGTCTACGGCATGCGCGGCCATGTCTTTCGCAGCAGCAACGCGGCGGGGCAATGGCACCGCGCGGCCGTGCCGGCGCCGGCCTCCTTCTTCGGCCACGCGCGCAGCGCCGACGGGCGCCTGGTGCTGGTGGGCCAGGGCGGGCTGCTGGCCTTCAGCAGCGACGATGGACAGCGCTTCAGCCTGCAGCGCGTCGGGTCCTCCGCCACCCTGACAGACGCCCTGCCCCAAGGCACGCGGCTGTGGCTGGCCGGCGAGGTCGGCCTGCATCCCCACGACACCCTGGGCATCACGGCCGAACGTGCCGTCAACGGAGACCTGCGATGAGCCAAGCTTCCCCCTTCCGGCGCATCGACACCCTCATCGACCGCATCGCCCATACCCTGATCGCCTGGCGCCGCGCCATCGCGCTGACCACGGCGCTGCTGACGCTGCTGCTGGCCGCCTCGGCGCTGCGCGTGCACCTGGACCCGGGCTTCAACAAGCTCATTCCGCTGCGCCACGCGTACATGGAGGCCTTCCTCAAGCACGCCGCCACCTTCTCCGGGGCCAACCGGGTCATGGTCGACGTGCGCTGGAAGGGCGAGGGCGACATCTACAACCCCGAGTTCCTCGCCGCGCTGCGCAGCGTCACGGACGAGGTGTTCTTCATTCCCGGCGTCAACCGCGGCCAGGTGTACTCGCTGTTCACGCCCAACGTGAAGTACATCGAGATCACCGAGGACGGATTCGTGGGCGAAGTGGTGATTCCCTCGCGCTTCACGCCTGACGCGCAGGGCCTGGCCCAGGTGCGCTCCAACGTCGCCAAGTCCGGGCAGATCGGCTCGCTGGTCTCCACCGACCTGAAATCCGCCCTGGTGCGCGCGGACCTGCTGGAAGCCGACCCCCAGACGGGGCAGCATCTGGACTACGGCGAGGTTGCACGCAAGCTCGAAGCCATCCGTGCGCGCTTCGAGACCGGCAACATCGAGATCGGCATCGTGGGCTTCGCCAAGATCGTCGGCGACGTGATGGACGGGCTGCTCAACGTGGTGGCCTTCTTCGCCATCGCGCTGGCGGTCACGGCCGCGCTGCTGTGGGCCTATGCGCGTTCGGTCAAGCTCACGCTGCTGGCGCTGGCGGTGGCGCTGCTGCCGGTGGTGTGGCTGCTGGGACTGTTGCCGCTGATGGGCTACGGCGTCGACCCCATGTCGGTGCTGGTACCTTTCCTGATCTTCTCGATCGGCGTGTCGCACGCGGTGCAGATGACCAACGCCTGGAAGCAGGAAGTGCTGGCCGGACGCACGGCCGATCTCGCCGCGCAGGCGGCGTTCCGCAAGCTGGCGGTGCCCGGCACGGTGGCGCTGCTGACCAACGCGCTGGGCTTCATGGTGATCATGCTCATCGACATACCGATCGTGCACGAGCTCGGGGTAACGGCCTGCCTGGGCGTGCTGCTGATGATCGTGACCAACAAGGTCATGCTGCCCGTGATCCTGTCGCACCTGCGGCTGGAACACGCGGCGCTGCGCGGAGAGCCGCAGCGCAGCCACACAGCAGCCAGGCACGGCCTGTGGTGGGCGGTGTCGGCGCTGTCGCAACCACGCGCCGCACTGTTGACCCTGCTGGCCGCCCTGCTGCTGCTGGGCGCGGGCACGCACCTGGCGCGCCGGCTGCAGACCGGCGACATCGGCGCCGGCGCACCGGAGCTGCGCGCCACCTCGCGCTACAACCTGGACAACGACCGGATCCTGCACAGCTACACGATCGGCATGGACGTGCTTTCCGTCTACGCAGAGACCGAAAACTCCGACGAGGCCTGCCTGGAATGGAGCATCATGAACGCCGTCGAGCGGCTGGACCTGCACATGCGCGGCGTGGACGGCGTGCGCTCGGTCAGCACCGTGGCGGGCCTGGCCAAGCGGGCAGCGGCCGGCAGCAACGAGGGCAATCCGCGCTGGGCCGCGCTGCAGCGCACGCCCGCGGCGCTGCGCACCGGCGCCAAGGCGGCCAGTCCGGACCTGGGTCTCAACACCGAGGGTTGCGGCATCATCCACGTGCAGGTGTTCCTCAAGGACCACGAGGGCGCCACGCTCAAGCACGTCATGCACGAGCTGCAGCGCTTCATCGCGGCTGAGGACACGCCGCACGTCAAGTTCCGCCTGGCCGGCGGCAACGCCGGCGTGGCCGCGGCCACCAACGAGGCCGTCGAGCACGCCGAGGTGCAGATGCTGGCAGCCATCTTCGGCGCCATCGCGCTGCTGTGCTGGCTGAGCTTCCGCAGCTGGCGCGCGGTGCTGTGCATCCTGGTGCCGCTGACGCTGGTGTCGATCCTGTGCAATGCGCTCATGGCGATGCTGGACATCGGGCTCAAGGTCGCCACGCTGCCCGTGATCGCCCTGGGCGTGGGCGTGGGCGTGGACTACGGCATCTATCTCTTCGAGCGCATGCAGCACGAGATCGGGAGCCGCGGCGCATCGCTGCGCGAGGCCTTCTACGAGGCCATGCGCCAACGGGGCACGGCCGCCGTCTTCACTGCGGTGACGATGTCCATCGGCGTGGGCACCTGGGCCTTCTCGGCGCTGAAGTTCCAGGCCGACATGGGCATCCTGCTGGCCTTCATGTTCCTGGTGAACGCGCTCGGAGCCATCTTCCTGCTGCCGGCCATGGCCTGCTGGCTGTCGGTGGGACGCAGCGCGGCAAGCCGCCACCAGCCGCAGACGGCATAGCGCACTGCACGCCACCCCACAAGGCCCGCTTCCGCACCGCCGGGAGCGGGCTTTCTCGCTTCCGGGCCCTGGACGCAGGACACCCTTCTGCGGGCGCTGCTGGAATCGTTCGTTCGCTGGTCCGCTCACCGCGCCTCGGCTCACCGGCACCAAGACTTGGATCTCCACGCTTTGAATGGCGGGATTGCCCGCGCAACCGAAGGAGGGGATTAGCATTCGTTGGATGCGGTCATCGGCAGGGCGTGCGGCTTTCAGCATTCACGCCATGTTCCATCTCCTCGTTCACTCATGTGTTCGGGATGCCGCCGGAAGATTCGCATGCTGACGAGAGCAGCGCGGCGGCTGCATTCGGGGGTCTGCGATGTATCCAGGCAAATGGACTCTGGGCAGCTTGAGCGTTGTGGTGACGCTGGCGTCGATCGCTTTCATCGGAGCGGGCGATGCCCAGGCTGCGACCACCGCGGCTTCCGAAGCGGCGCCGCGGTATGTCATCCGCAACTTGGGACGACTGCCGCGGGGCAGCATCGTGATCGCCACGGACATCAACGACGCGGGCACGGTGACGGGCTACATGTCGCGGCGCGGTGGACTGCCTGAAACGGGCTTTTTGTACCGCGACGGCGTGATGAACAGCCTTGGCGATTTCGGCGCTGGCATCAGCTCGCGTGCCTTGAGCATCAACGGGCATGGAGATGTGGCAGGCGCCCTCGACGGCAGGGCCACGGTGTTCGGCAGCGACGGCAGCGTGCGCGATCTCGGTGGCGCGCTGGGTGGAGAGTACAGCGAGGCCTCCAGCATCAACGAGTCCGGCATGACCGCTGGTACAGCCAATGGCGTCGTGTTTTTCCACGACGGTACGCAGAGCGTCTTGCTCAAATCCCTGGGCTCCACCTACTACGCACGTATCAACGACGCAGGCACGGTGCTGACGGATGACAGCAACGACCTCATCCTCTACAGCGACGGCCAGCTCACCCGGCTGCCACGGCTCAGTGACACCAGCATGTCCGCTGGAGGCATCAACAACGCGGGACAGGTCACAGGAACAGCCCGCATCGGCATCTATGACCAGTCTTTCGTATACAGCGACGGCGCGTACCAGCTCATCGACGTCGGCGCTCTGGGCAACGGCTCCCATGCCACCGACATCAACGACAAAGGATGGGTGGTCGGCCAATTGATCGGTGGTTCCGTGCCAGGCTCCGTCATGCTGTACCGCGACGGCCAGGCACACCTGCTGCAGTCCCTGTTGTATCCGGCAGCCGCCTCGCACTGGAATGGCCTCACGCCTGTGGCCATCAACAATGCCGGCCAGATTGTCGGCACCGGCTCCTACAACGGGCATCTGCGATCATTCATCGCCACACCGGTTCCAGAACCATCGGCTTTGATGCTGATGCTGGCGGGGCTGGGGCTCGTGGGCTGGGCCGCCGGCCGGCGCCGTGCAGCACAGCCGGTGTGACGCCAACCCCGCCACGATGTGGCGCTGCACGGCAGCGTGCTGCTGACGGTAACCACCACGCCAAGGCGCTTGGCCACGAGAAGCGAACTTGCGGATGCCAAATGACGCCGCTGGTCGCTGTTACAGGCACAACCGAAGCGGTACCGCCATCTACACGCCGCAGCCACGATCCTGAGCGGTGGTTCTCCGGCTTGGAGCATTCCATTGATCAGCGGGCTTCACCGTCCCCAAAGGAAAGCGCTCCCCTATCCCGCGAGGCAGGAGAGAGGAGCGCTGCGGTCGAGTGCTTCTTTAGAACGCGTACTTCACCACCAGGGACAGCTGGTCGCGGTCGACGAGCTTGCGCTCGGTCAGCGGGTCCAGCGAGGCGTCGCCCAGGTAGCCCAGGTAGCTCACGCCCACCGACAGGTTGGAGTGGCGGGTGAAGGTGGCGCCGATGCTGTAGCGCGCGTCGCCCTTGCCGCCCACGCCGCCGGTGAGGCTGCGGCCTCGCAGCTGATGCGAGTAGGCGATGGGCACCGACAGGTCCCAGCCCTCGAAGATGCCGGGGTAGCCCAGCGCCAGCGTGGCGCTGGCGGCCAGCGAGTTCCTGGTCTGGAAGAACGGGTCGTTGCGCGCGGCGAAGCCGGCCGCTGCGGGGAAGCCCTCGGCGCCCGGGGCCTGGCGCGCCTCGATGCTGCCCACCCGCACGGCGGCGATCTCGGCCAGCAGCAGCGCCGAGTCCGCCAGCGCGCTGCGCCCGAGGTTGGCGGTGGCGTTGAGGTTGAGCTGCGTGACGTTGGCCCGCGTCGGGTTGGCCATCGTCGCCCCCGTGGCCGGGTTCACCAGCGTGTTGACCAGCACCGGCGCGCCGCGCTTGTGCGAGAGCTCGCCGGCCATCGCCACGGCACCGAAGGTGGTGCTGAAGGTCGCGCCGATGAGCTTGACGTCCTCGAAGTAGCGGATGCGGTAGGAGCCGTTGCCGATCTGCGAGATGCCGCCGAACGCGGCCTGCAGCGCGGGCGGGATGGCCGTGCCGGCCGCGAAGGCGTTGATTTCCGGCAGCGGCGTGCGGTCGTGGTAGTTGAGGTAGTACAGGCCCACCTCGGTTTCGTCGGTGACGCGGTAGCGCGTGCCGATGCCCCATTGGCCCGTGCGGCCCGGGCGGATGTCCTCACCGCGCACGCCGAAGGAACAGCCGTTGAAGCCCCCGAAGCCCGCGGCCGGCACCGCGGGGATCGCGGTGAACGGCCCCAGGCAGCGCCCGCCCGGCCCCACACCGTCGGAGCTGTTGAGGAACGACCCCGGCGCAGGAGCCAGGGTTTCGTGGAAGTTGAACTGCGCATGCCCCAGCAGCGACCAGCGCGGGCTCACTTCCAGCGTCGCGGAGATCTGGTCCTCGGGCAGGAGCTGGTCCTTCGTCTCGGTGCCGGGAATGCCGGTCTTGGTGCCGTCGGCCGGCCCCTGGGCCAGCGAGATGCTGGGGAAGAACAGCGCCTCGCCCCACGAGACCACGTGCCGGCCCAGGCGCACCGTGGCGCGGCTGCTGCCCATGTTGAACGAGGTGTAGCCGTAGGCATCGAGCACGCGCGAGTAGCCACCGTGGTAGCGCCGCGCCTCGGGCGTGAACTCGTTGTACGGCGCGGGCTTGTTGATGCGGCTGAGATTGGCCGACGAAGGGTCGGCGTCGTTGCTGCGGTGGTAGACGTCGTCGTAGAAGGTGCTGGCCGAGAACACGAAACCGCTGTCGCCCTTGGACAGCTTGGTGTCCAGCAGCAGCGCCAGCCGGTTGGCCGTGAGCGCGTGCTTGGCGAAGTTGCTGTTGCCGTCGTTGCCGCCGCTGTTGAGCGGCCCGACCAGCAGCGGATCGGGCGACTTCATGCGTTGCCCCAGCGTGTAGGTCGCGCCCAGCCGCCAGTCCAGGTTGAGCCCGTCGCCGAGATCGATGGTTTCGCCCGCGAGCGCCGGCGCCGCCAAGGCCTGCAGCGCCAGCGCCACGGCGCCAAGCTTGTGGTGCTTGTTCATTGGAATGCGTCCCTCGTGGTGCTCGTTCAATTGCCCGCGGTGCGCGCGGCCTCGGGCGTGAACATCGCGGGCGTGAGGTCACCCTTGTTGAGCACCGGTCCGAGCTTGGTTTCCTGGAACAGGTTGTAGGCGATGTAGCCGCCGGAGTTCAGGTCGAAGTAGAACGACGTTCCCGCATGCCATGCGTTGATGT
>JAEYPG010000519.1 GCA_023410975.1 Pseudomonadota bacterium | reverse complement strand
GCGCCGCCGACGAGTCCCAGCGCGACGCCTGGCCGCGCCCGCAGGACAGCCGCGCGCTGCTGCAGCAGCTGCTGCCTGCCAGCCTCGCCGACCGCGCCGGCTGGGCCACCGACATCTACGCCGCCTTCTCGGCGCTGCAGATCCCGCCCACGGCCGCCAACTTCTGCTCAGCGCTGGGCGTGATCGAGCAGGAATCGAGCTTCCAGGCCGACCCGTCGGTGCCCAACCTGGGCGCGATCGCGCGCAAGGAAATCGACGAGCGCGCCGGGCGCGTGGGCGTGCCCTCGCTGCTGGTGTCGGCGGCGCTGCAGATCCCGTCCTCGGACGGGCGCAGCTACGCCGAGCGCATCGACAAGGCGCGCACCGAGCGCCAGCTCAGCGAGACCTTCGAGGACCTGATCGAGCGCGTGCCGCTGGGCCAGCGCCTGTTCGGCAAGCTCAACCCGGTGCGCACCGGCGGGCCGATGCAGGTGAGCGTGGCCTGGGCCGAGGCCAACACGCAGCGCTACCCGTACCCGCTGGACGGCGGCGTGCGCCAGGCGGTGTTCAGCCGCCGCGGCGGGCTGTTCTTCGGCATCGCGCACCTGCTGGACTACGCCGCGCCCTACGACCGGCCGATCTACCGCTTCGCGGACTTCAACGCCGGGCGCTGGGCCAGCCGCAACGCCGCGTTCCAGCAGGCGCTGAGCAAGGCCTCGGGCATCCCGCTCGACACCGACGGCGACCTGCTGCGCGGCGACGGCCAGCGCGGCGCGACCGAAGCCGCCGCGCTGTCGCTGGCGCCGCGGCTGGGCCTGTCGGAATCCGAGGCGCACCGCGCGCTGGAGCAGGGCGGCGAGCCCGGCTTCGAACGCAGCGCGCTGTACCAGAAGGTGTTCGAGCGGGCCGAGCGCAACGAGGGCCGCGCGCTGCCGCGCGCCGTGCTGCCGGACATCGCGCTGGCAGGCCCCAAGATCAGCCGCCCGCTGAGCACCAAGTGGTTCGCCGAGCGCGTGCAGCAGCGCTGGCAGCGCTGCATGGCGCGCGCGCCGGCGGGCACCGCCGCCGCTTCCCGAACCTCATCCCCGGAGCCGTGATGACCGAGCCAACCCTGCAGACCCTCGAAATGGAAACCGGCGACCAGCCCGGCGCGAGCCTGATCGTGTTGCACGGCCTGGGGGCCGACGGCCACGACTTCGAACCGCTGGCACAGCAGATGGACCTGTCGGCGCTGGGCGCCGTGCGCTGGATTTTTCCGCACGCACCGGTGCGGCCGGTGACGATCAACGGCGGCTACCGCATGCGCGCCTGGTACGACCTGCTGGGCACGGAGATGATGCGCCGCGAGGACGAGCCGGGGCTGCGCGCCTCGCTGGCGCAGGGGCTGGCGCTGGGGGCGCGCGAGCGAGCGCGCGGCGTGCCGGCGCGGCGCATCGTGCTGGCAGGCTTCTCGCAGGGCTGCGCGATGGCGCTGCTGTCGGCCCTGCGCTGCGGGGAGCGGCTGGCCGGCGTGGCCGGCCTCTCGGGCTACCTGCCGCTGGCCGGCCTCACGGCCGCCGAGCGCCACGGCGCCAACGCCGACCTGCCGGTGTTCCTGGCCCACGGCCGGATGGACCCGGTGGTGCCCATGGCCGCCGGCAGCGCCTCGCGCGACCTGCTCCAGGCGCTGGGGCACGAGGTGGAGTGGCACGAGTACCCCATCGACCACACGGTGAGCGCGGAGGAACTGGAGGCCTTGCGGCAGTGGATGCTGAAGGTGCTGGCCTGAAGCGCGGCGCAGGGCCGGCGTGACATGTCCGGGGAATGCCTGCGCCGGCATTTCCCGCCCGGCGTCACAGCGACATCGCGTAGTCGATGGTGAGCGGCGCGTGGTCCGAGAAGCGCGAGGTCTTGTGGATCGAAGCCGTGTGCGCGCTGTGCGCGATCTCCGGCGTCGCCACCTGGTAGTCCAGCCGCCAGCCCACGTTCTTGGCCCAGGCCTGGCCGCGGTTGCTCCACCACGTGTAGCAGTCCTCGGTGGCCTCGGGGTGCAGGCGGCGGTAGACGTCCACCAGCCCCAGCTCCTCGCTCACCATGCGCGAGAACCACGCGCGCTCCTCGGGCAGGAAGCCGCTGTTCTTCTGGTTGCCGCGCCAGTTCTTGAGGTCGATGGCCTGGTGCGCGATGTTGAAGTCGCCCATCAGGATGAACTCGCGCCCCGAGGCGCGCAGCGCCGCCAAGTGGCGCCAGAAGCGCTCCAGGAAGCGGAACTTGGCCGCCTGGCGCTCCTCCCCGCTGGAGCCGCTGGGGAAGTAGGCGCTGATCACGCTGAACTGGCGCGCGCTGGTGTCGAAGCGCAGCTCGACGTAGCGCCCTTCCGGGTCGAACTCGTCGCAGCCGAAGCCGGTGATGACCGCCGACGGGTCGCGCCTCGTGTAGAGCCCGACGCCCGAATAGCCCTTCTTCACCGCGTAGTGGAAGTGGCCGTCGAGCCCGGCGACGCGCTTGAAGCGCTCCGCCACGTCGGCCTCCTGGGCGCGCACTTCCTGCACCCCCATAAAATCCGCGCCGGCCGCTTCGGCCCATGCCTCGAACCCCTTGGTCGCCGCGGAGCGGATCCCATTGAGGTTGAGCGTCACCACCCTCAAACCCATCGCAGTACCAACCCATTCCTATGAGCACGAACACCTCCCCCAAACCCTCGCTGGCCGAGGACTTCGTGAAGTTCGCGGTCGAGGTCGGCGTGCTGCGCTTCGGGGAGTTCAAGACCAAGGCCGGGCGGCTGTCGCCCTACTTCTTCAACGCCGGCCTGTTCGATGACGGCGCCAAGCTGGGCCGCCTGGCGGAATTCTATGCACGCCGACTGGTGGACTCCGGGCTGCAGTTCGACATGCTCTTCGGCCCGGCCTACAAGGGCATCGCGCTGGCCGCGGCCGTGTCGGTGGAGCTCGCGCGCCTGGGCCACAACAAGCCCTACGCCTACAACCGCAAGGAAGCCAAGGACCATGGCGAGGGCGGCACCCTGGTGGGCGCGCCGGTGCGCGGGCGCGTGCTGATCATCGACGACGTGATCTCCGCCGGCACCTCGGTGCGCGAGTCGATCGCCATGATCCGCGCCGCTGGCGCCGAGCCCTGCGGCGTGGCCATCGCGCTGGACCGCCAGGAGAAGGCCACCGAGAACGGCGCCGACGTGGACTGGTCCGCCGTGCAGTACGTGCGCGACAAGCTGGGCCTGGCGGTGATCAACATCGCCTCGCTGGCCGACCTGATGGCTTTCCTGGACCACGCCGCCGATCCGGCCCTGGCGCAGTTCAAGGCCCCGGTGGCGGCGTACCGGGAGCGGTACGGGGTTTGAGCCTCCGGCGCCCGGAATGAGAAACGGCCCGCGACGAGCGGGCCGTTTTCATTGCGGGGGAGGGCGAATCATACGGACCTGAAGTAATCGCCGGACAGTCCCTTTCCCGTTCGCCCTGAGCCCTTCGACAAGCTCAGGACAGGCTTGTCGAAGGGCAGGCGCTCAGTTGCCGCCGCAGGCTTCGACAAGCTCAGCCCGAACGGGTTCTTGTTGTTCGGGAATTGCTTGTGGTCCGTATCAGCCCTGCAGCTTCTTCTTCAGCAGCTCGCCCGCCAGCGCCGGGTTCGCCTTGCCCTTGCTGGCCTTCATCACCTGGCCGACCAGGGCGTTGAACGCCTTGTCCTTGCCGGCGCGGAACTCGGCCACCGACTTCTCGTTGGCCGCCAGCACCTGCTCGACGATGGCCTCCAGCGCGCCGGTGTCGCTCATCTGCTTCAGGCCCTTGGCCTCGATCAGCGCGTCGACGTCGCTGCCTTCGCCCGACCACAGCACGTCGAAGACCTGGCGGCCGCCGTTGTTGGAGATGGTGCCGTCGGCGATGCGCGCGATCAGCGCGCCCAGCGTCGCGGGCGCCACCGGGGCCTCCTCGATGCCGCGGCCTTCGGCGTTCAGCCGCTTGGCGTACTCGCCCATCAGCCAGTTGGCGACCAGCTTGGGCTGCTTGCACGCATCCCGCGCCGCCTCGTAGTAGCGGGCGAAGGCCAGGCTCTGCGTGACCATGCCGGCGTCATAAGGCGGCAGGCCGTCCTGCGTTTGGAAACGGTCCGCCATGGCCTGCGGCAGCTCGGGCATATCCGCCTTCACGCGCTCCACCCAGGCCGGCTCGATCACCAGCGGCGGCAGGTCGGGGTCGGGGAAGTAGCGGTAGTCGTGCGCGTCTTCCTTGCTGCGCATGGCGCGCGTCTCGCCGCTGTCCGGGTCGAACAGCACCGTGGCCTGCTCGATGGACAGGCCGTCCTCGATCTGGTCGATCTGCCACTGCACCTCGTAGTCGATCGCCTGCTGCAGGAAGCGGAAGCTGTTGAGGTTCTTGATCTCGCGCCGCGTGCCGAAGGGCTCGCCCGGCTTGCGCACCGAGACGTTGGCGTCGCAGCGGAAGGAGCCTTCCTGCATGTTGCCGTCGCAGATGCCCAGCCACACCACCAGCGCGTGCAGCGAGCGGGCGTAGCCCACCGCCTCCAGGCTGGAGCGCATCTCGGGCTCGGAGACGATCTCCAGCAGCGGCGTGCCGGCGCGGTTGAGGTCGATGCCGGTGAGGCCGTGGTAGTCCTCGTGCAGGCTCTTGCCCGCGTCCTCTTCCAGGTGCGCGCGCGTCAGGTTCACGCGCTTCTTCTGCTCGCCGACCAGGAACTCGATCACGCCGCCCTGCACGACGGGAATCTCGTACTGGCTGATCTGGTAGCCCTTGGGCAGGTCCGGGTAGAAGTAGTTCTTGCGCGCGAAGATCGACTGGCGCGCAACCTTCGCGCCCACGGCCAGGCCGAAGCGGATGGCGCGCTCGACCGCGCCGCGGTTGGGCACCGGCAGCGTGCCGGGCAGCGCCAGGTCCACGGCGCTGGCCTGCGTGTTGGGCGCGGCGCCGAAGGCGGTGGAGGCGCCGCTGAAGATCTTGCTGGCGGTCGAGAGCTGGGCGTGCGTCTCCAGGCCGATGACGACCTCGTAGCCGCGGATGAGTTGGGGCGTGCTCATGGATGTCTTCAGAAGCCGGCGGGCGCGCGCAGGTGGTGGTCGGTGGCCTGCTGGAAGGCGTGGGCGGTGTGCAGCAGCTGGCCTTCGGCGAAGTAGTTGCCGATGAGCTGCAGGCCCACGGGCATCTGTGCTTCGCCAAACCCGGCAGGGATGCTCATGCCCGGCAGGCCGGCCAGGCTGGCGGGCAGCGTGAAGATGTCGGCCAGGTAGGCGGCCACCGGATCGTCGCTCTTGGCACCGAGCTGCCACGCCACGCTGGGCGCCACCGGCCCGGCGATCACGTCGCAGTCGTTGAAGCACCGTTGAAAATCGTCGGCGATCATGCGGCGCAGCTTCTGCGCCTGCAGGTAGTAGGCGTCGTAGTAGCCGTGCGAGAGCACGTAGGTGCCGATCATGATCCGGCGCTTCACCTCGGCGCCGAAGCCCTGGGCGCGCGTCTTCTTGTACATGTCCACCAGGTCGCCGTACTTCTCGGCCCGGCGGCCGTAGCGCACGCCGTCGTAGCGCTGCAGGTTCGAGCTCGCCTCGGCCGGGGCGATGATGTAGTACACGGGGATGGACAGCTCCGTGCGCGGCAGGCTCACCTCCACCAGCGTCGCGCCCAGCTTCTCCAGCTCGGCCAGGGCATTGCGCACGGCGCCGTTGACGTCCGCCGCCAGCGCCTCGGGGAAGAACTCCCTGGGCAGGCCCACGCGCAGGCCCTGCAGCGGCTTGTCGGCGGTCGCGCCCTCGCGGGCCTGGAGCATCTGGGCGTGGAAGTCCTCGGCGGGACGCTCGGCGCTGGTGGCATCGCGCTCGTCGAAGCCGCTCATGGCGGAGAGCAGCAGCGCGCAGTCCTCGGCCGAGCGGGCCATCGGGCCGGCCTGGTCCAGGCTGGAGGCGAAGGCGATCATCCCGTAGCGCGAGCAGCGTCCGTAGGTGGGCTTGATGCCGGTGATGCCGCTGAAGCTCGCGGGCTGGCGGATCGAGCCGCCGGTGTCGGTACCGGTGGCCGCGGGCAGCAGCCGGGCCGCCACCGCCGCCGCCGAGCCGCCGGAGCTGCCACCGGGCACGCGCGTGCGGTCCCAGGGGTTGAGCGCCGGCCCCCAGGCCGAGTTCTCGTTGCCCGAGCCCATGGCGAACTCGTCGCAGTTGAGCTTGCCCAGGCTGACCACGCCGGCGGCCGCGAGCCGGGCCACGACCGTCGCGTCGAAGGGGCTCTGGTAGCCCTGGAGCATCTTGGAGCCCGCGGTGGTGGGCGCACTGGCGGTGACGAAGATGTCCTTGTGCGCGATGGGCACGCCGGTCAGCGCGGTGGCG
>JAEYPG010000667.1 GCA_023410975.1 Pseudomonadota bacterium | reverse complement strand
GGCCCAGCTCCACGCAGCGCTGCACGCCCAGCGCCGTGAAGGCGCGCTCGTAGCCGGCCCACAGGATCTGCGGCACCGTGCTGGCGGCGGTGAGCACCACGATGCGCGCCTGCGGCCCGCCGCAGTGCTGCACGAAGCGGCGCAGCACCGCCATCTCCTCGCGCCGGTCCTCGTTGCCGCCGATGGCCAGCAGCACGGCGCTGGTGTCGTCCTGAAGCGGCGCGGCGGGCTGTCGTCGCCGGTCCTCGCGCACGCCGGGCGCGCCGCCGGCGCGCGCCGGCGTGGTGGCTCGGGCCTGGGTGAAGGGCAGCGTGGAACCGCCCAGCGCGGCCAGGCTCAGCAGCATGGCCCTGCGGTGCTGCAGCAGCCGGCTGAAGGCGCGGGGAACACGTTTCATGGGACTCCCTGAGGAACGACGCGTGTGTTGGAGGAGCGCGCCCGGGGCGCGGTTGCGTAAGAGAAAAGAAAAAGGCGCCCCGTGGGGGGCGCCTGCTCAAGCGGCGCCTGACAGCGCGCCACCCTTACCTTAGCTCTTCGAGCTGCCGGACGAGGAGCCGGAGGAACCCGACGCACCCGGGCTGGAACCGGAGGAGCCGATGGAGGTGGCCGAGCTGCCGCTGCTGCTGCCGGTGGCGCCGCTGCTCGTGCTCTTGCCGCTGCTGCCGGAGCCCAGGCTGCTGCTCGAACCCAGCCCGCCGGTGCTGCCGCTGCCGGACATGGCGCTGCCGCCCGAGGTGCTCAGCCCTGCCGCCGAGGAGGCGCCGCCGGTGCTGGTGCCCGAGGACACGTTGCTGCTCCCGGAGGACGAGGCCGGGCTGGAGCCGCTGTGGCTGCCACCGGAGGACAGGCTGCCGGTGCTGCCCGACTTCTCGGCACTGCTGCCGCTGAGGCTGCTCGGCGCCGTGGACAGGCTGCTGCCCTGGCCCGCGCCGGTGCTGCCGCCGCCGGCGGTCAGCGAGGAGCCGCCGCCACCCAGTCCGGCACCGCTGGCGCCGCTGCCGCCGGTGCTGCTGCTGCCAGTGCCGCCACCCGAGGTGCTGCTGCCCGATCCCAGGCTGCCCGCGGACAGGCCGCTGCCCGAGGCGCTGCTGCTGCCCAGGGCGCGGTCGCCGTCATTGCCTCGGCTCAGGTCCGAGGTGCCGGCGCTGCTGTCCAGCGATGACAGGCTCGCGCCCATGCCGGCGCTGCTCTGGCCCATGCCCTGGCTGCTGATGGAGGAGGAGCCGGTCGAAGAGGCGCTGGCTTCGCCGCCGGAGGCGCCGGACTGCGAGCCCATGCTGCCGGGCGTGCCCTGGTTGCCGAAGCGCTGGGAGCCCAGCCCGGACGAGGCACCGCCGAGCCCGCCGCCCTGGCTGCTGCCCGTGGTGCCGCTGCTGCCGTGCGCGCCGGAGCCCTGGCTGCCGCTGCCCAGCGAGGGATTGCCCGAGGCGCTGCCCATGGACGAGGAACTGCCGCCCTGCGAGCCGCTGCGGCTGCTGCGCCACTGGCTGAACTCGTCGCTGAACTTCTTGTAGCGGTCCTGGCGCCAGCTGCGGTAGTCGTCATCCAGGCTGCGCATCTGCTCGGTGCGCCACTGCTGGTACTCGGGGTCGAAGTGTTCGCCCTCGTGCGAGCCTTGCGATCCGTGCTGGCCCCAGGAGGAGGACTGCTGCCCGCCGTAGCCCCGGCCCTGCGAGCCCTCGAAGCTCTGCGAGCCGCCCCAGCTGCCTGAGCCACTGCCACCCTGCTGGTGCAGGTTGCCGCTGAACTGGCTGGCCTGGTGGCTGCTGCCGCCGTAGCTGCTTTGCGAGGGACCGCCTTGCTGGCCGCTGCCGTAGGAGGAGCCGCCCTGCTGGCCGCCGTAGCCGCTGAACTGGCTGTGCTGCCCGCCGCCCTGGCCCCATTGGCCCTGGCCCTGCTGGCCGCCGTGGCTGCCGGACTGGCTGTGTTGGCCGCTGCCCGGATAGGTGCCGCCCATGCCTTGCTGGCCGCCGTATCCGCTGCTGCCGCGCATGTCGTCGCCGTAGCCGCCCTGGCCGCCGGACGCCGATGCCGCCGCTTGCTGGATCACGCCGTGTCCGGACTGACTGTGCTGGCTTCCACCGTAGCCGCCCTGGCCACCCCATTGGCCGCCACCCTGCTGGCCGCCGAAGCTGCCGGACTGGCTGTGTTGGTTGCCGCCTTGGCCGCCCCAGGAGCCGCCACCCTGGTAGCCCTGCTGGCCGCCAAAGCCGGACTGGCTGTGCTGCGGGTTGCCGCCGAAGCCGCCCTGGCTGCCGTGCTGGCTCGTCTGCGTGTGCTGGCCGCCGTAGCTGCCGGACTGGGTGTGCTGGCCGCCGCCCCAGGCGGTGCCCTGGTTCTGACTGCCACCGTACTGCTCGCCGCCGCCGAAGTTGGTCAGGTGCTGCTGGCCGCCGTGGCGGTTCTCGTTGATGCCGGCGCTGTAGGTGCTGCCCTGCATCCCGCTGCCGTAGCCGCTGTGGTGCGTGCCGCCGCCGCGCATGTCGTCGCCGTAGCCGCCCTGCGGGCTGCTGTGCAGGCCGCCATGCTGGCCGCCGCCGGAAAGCGTGCTGGCCTGCATGCCGCCCTGGCGGCTGCCGCCTTGTCCGCCCTGGCCGCTGTAGCCGCTGCCCATGCCGCCGCCCATGCCGCTGTGCTGGCTGCCCCACTGGCCGGCCTGCTGGTCGCCGCCCCAGGCGCCGCTCATCGACCCGTGCTGGCCGCCGGTGAAGCTGGTGGCGTGCTGGCCGCCGCCGAAGCCGCCGCCGGACTGGCTCTGCTGGCTGCTGAAGCCGGTCCCCGACTGGCCGCCGCCCGTGTACTGCTGCCCCCACTGGCCGCCCTGCGGGCCGCCTTGGGTGTGCTGGTAGCCGCCGCCGCTCTGGCTGTGCTGGCCGCCCTGGTAGCCGCCGTAGCCGCCTTGGGCGCCATAGCCGCTCTGGCCCATGCCGCCGCGCATGTCATCCGCGTAGCCGCCCTGGTTGCCGCCGTGCTGCTGGCCGAGGTTGGCGCCCTGGAAGTGCTGGCCGCCGCCGGAGGACTGGCTGTGCTGGCTGCCGTAGATGCTGGAGGCGCCGGCCTGCTGGCCCCAGTCGCGCTGTCCGCCCCAGCCGCCGCCTTGCTGGCCCTGGCCGCCGGACTGGGCGTGCTGCTGGCTGCCCTGGTAGCTGCCTTGGTAGCTGCCCTGGTGCCCGCCCTGGGCGCTGTGGGAGCCGTAGTCGGTGCCCGGCTGGTTCCGGCTCTGCAGGCCCCAGCTGCCGCCTTCCTGCTGGCCGGGGAGGGAACCGGACTGCGCATGCTGGCCGCTGCCCTGGTAGCTGCCTTGGTAGGCGCCCTCGTGGCCGCCGTGCAGGCTGTGCGAGCCGTAGTCAGTGCCACCGCCTTGCTGGCGTCCCTGCGGGCTGCCTTGCTGTTGCTGATGCTGGCCGCCCTGGGGGGGGCGGTCGGTGCGGCCCATCTGGCCCAGGCCGCCGAAGGCGCTGCCCTGCTCGAAGCTGCCGCCGCCCCAGTTCTGGGCGTGCTGCTGGGCGCTGCGGTCGTCACGGCCGGTCCACTGGTCGTTCTGGGAGCCGCCGTAGTTGGCGTCGTTGCCCATGCCGCGGCCGTAGGCGCCGCCCGCCATGTCTTGCGCGCTGTGCTGGCGCCCACCGCTGTAGTCGCCGTAGGTGCTGCCGGCCTCGGTACGCTGGCCGGCGCTGTAGCCGCCTTGCTCGTGCTGCTGGCGGCCCTGACCCGACCGGCCTTCGTCGCTGCGGTAGTCCTGGCGGCCGGATTGGTCGTGCTGGCTCATGTGTTGTCCTTTCATGGTTGCTCTGCCCTAACCGACGTCGCGGACCGCGCGGCGGCTGGTGCCGGGGCGCAGGGGCGTCAGTCCTGGCCTACGGCAAGGCCTGTTCCCAGGGGGTGTGGCGGGAAAGAGACGGGCGGGTGCCGCGATGTGGAGCGCGGTGGCGGCTGCCGGCGCCGCCGGCGCTTCGCGGCGGGCTTGCGCTTCAGGGTTCAGACGTGTTGCACGTTCAGCGACTGAACTTCTGCAGCGTCTGCTGGCAGCCGGTCTTGTCCTGGTCGCCAGGGTCCACCAGCGGCAGGATTGCCGCCAGCGGGTTGACGAAGGCCAGCGCCGCCGCGGCACCGAGCTTCAGGGCCAGCTTGCCTTTCTCCAGCCCCACCTTGGGCTCGGCGAAGCTGCCTTCGACGTGCACCGGCGAGCGCAGCGACAGCGGCGAGAAGTCCTTGGGACGGGCCGCGAGCGTGAGGTCCAGGCTTTCCTTGGCCAGCGACACCTCGCCGCTGGCCAGGATGGTGGTGTCGCTGGTGTCGAACACCGCCACCTCCGGGCGCACCAGCCCGTCCTGCACCTTCACCCGCACCACGGCGCAGTTCAGCGGCAGGCGCCGGTCGCCCTTGACCAGCACGCCCAGCGCCTGCGCCACGTCCAGGCCCAGGCCCTCGATCACCAGGTGCGACAGCGTGCCGTTGCGCACCCACAGGTCCAGGCCGCCATCGAGCGAGGCCAGCATGGCGGCGGTGGAGCGGCCCACGCCGCGCAGCTGGGCCTGCCCGCCCAGGATGCCGCTGACGTAGCCGGGCGCGGGCTTGTCTTCCCCGCGGTGCTCGGCGGCGGCGACGTTGCGCGGCTTGACGAAGCGCTCCAGCTGCACGTCCGACCAGCGCAGGCCGGCCTGCCACTGCGGCTGCTGGGTGCGGGCATCCAGGCCGATCTGGCCGCGCAGCTCGCCGCCGGCGGTGCGCGCCACCAGGTCCTGCAGCGTGAGCACGCGGTCCTTCAGCAGCACCCGGCCCTGCAGCGGATGGAAGCTCTCCAGCGCGCCGGTGCCCAGGAAGGCGTTGTCCAGGTTGATGCGCACGTCGGCTTGCATCCGGCCCAGCTCGGGCAGGTCGAAGTCCTGCTGTGGCAGCACGCGGCTGCGCTTGGCCGGCGGCGCGGACTGGCCCGGTCCTTCGCCCTTGGCGGCGGCGCCCAGCGCCGGTGCCAGGTCCGACAGCGCCAGGCGCTGCCCGGCCAGCGTGCCGGCCAGGCGCGGCGGCTTGAGGGTAGGGTCGAAATCGAACTCGCCGTGCATGCGGCTGCTGCCCACCGTGAAGGACTCGACCAGCGCATGCCACCGCTCGTCCTTGCGGGCGATGTTTCCCGACATTTCGAAGGGCCCGGTGGTGGGCAGCGTCAGGCTCAGGAAGCCGCCGGCGCCGGCCAGCGAGGCGCCCTTGACATGGAAGCGCGCCTGCAGTGCGCGCAGCGACATCACGTCGGCGACGCGGCCGTCCAGGTCGATCAGCGTCTGCGCCGCCTCCACGTGCAGCTTGACGGGCACGAGCTGAGAGCCGTCGCCGCCCACCAGCGGCAGCACGCCGCCGGCTTCCAGCCGCGCCGCCAGCGGCTTGCCCTGCCAGCGGCCCTCGGCCTCGGCACGCAGCCCGGCATTGGCGCCGCCGGCGCTGCCTTCGCTGGTGCTGATCCGGCCATCCACCGACAGCCCGTGCTGCGCGTCCTCCAGGCGCAGCCGGCCCTGGCGCAACTGCAGCTCGCCGAAGCGCGGCAGCAGCAGCGGCTCCTCCTCGCCCTCGGGCTTGGGCGGCTTGGGCGGGCCGAACTTGAAATTGGCGCGGCCGTCCTTGGCCTGCGCGAGGTTGGCTTCGAGCTGCTCCAGCGTCAGCGAGGTGATCTCCACCGTCTCCAGGCCTTCGCCACGGCGCAGGGCCAGCAGCGAGGCATACGGGACGACCACGCGCAGCCCGGTGGCGTGCAGCAGCGGGCGCGGCTGCTTCTGATCGTCGAACAGGAACGGCTGGCCTTCGGGGTTGCCCAGCAGGACCTCGCTGCACTGCAGCCGCACGGAGCCCAGCAGGTGCAGCCTGAAGGCGGGGCCGCAGCGGACCTCCCGCTGCAGCGCGGTGGAGAGCCGGCCTTGCAGCGGATCGCGCAGGAAGCGCCAGCCCAGGGCCTCGCACAGGCCCAGGACCAGCACCAGCAGGGCCAGCGCTCCCAGCAGCCAGCGGCCGAGACGGCCGATGCGGAATGCGGTTGCCATGCCTGGAAGATCGGCAAGCCCCATGCCGCGCCGACATGGCGGGAATGGGCCTTGCACCAGGCGGCCCAGGCTTTTCCTGGAGGTGCCAGCATGAGATCCGCAGCGGTTTTTGCCCGCCACATGGCCGGAGTGCCGTCATGAGCGGCGGCGTGCGCAAGGGGCAGACGCCGCCGATGCTGGAGCGCGCGGCCTTCGGCGAACGCTTCAGGCAGGGCTTCGTCGATCCGGCCTTCCGGGCCGAGGACGCGGCGATCGCGCGGCTGGAAGAGATCGCGTGGCAGGCGTACCAGGAAGGGCGTAAGGCGCCGCTGAGCTCGCCGGCGGGGCCGGGCTTCGCCGATCCGCATTACGCGCTCTCGGACGAGTGGCGCGCCACGCGCGAACGGCTGCTGGCGGCGCAGGCGCGCCAGCAGGACGCGGCCGCGCCCTCGCGGGTGCTGCTGGTGTGCGGGTCGCCACGCAACGACGGCACTTGCCCGGGCGAGCGCTCCAAGAGCCACCGGCTGGTGATGCTGGCCAGCGAGGTGCTGGCCGGCGCCGGCATCGAGCCCGACGTGCTGGACCTGAGCCTGCTGACCTCGCAGCCGGGGCGGCGCATCTTCCCGTGCAAGGGCTGCGTCTCCACCGCCATGCCGCTGTGCCACTGGCCGTGCTCGTGCTACCCGAACCACTCGCTGCAGCAGACCGGCGACTGGATGGCGGAGATTTACGAGCGCTGGGTCGCCGCGCACGGGGTGCTGATCGTCACGCCGGTGCACTGGTACCAGGCCTCCAGCGCGCTGAAGCTGATGATCGACCGGCTGGTGTGCGCCGACGGCGGCAACCCGGACCCCACCAGCACCGGCGGCAAGGACCCGGAGAAGGCCAAGGCGCTGGAGCTGAAGGGCTGGTCCTATCCCAAGCACCTGGCCGGCCGCGCTTACGGGCTGGTGGTGCACGGCGACGTGGCGGGCACCGACGGCGTGCGGCGCGCGCTGGCGGACTGGCTGGACTGGATGGGGCTGGTGGACGCGGGCGCGCTGTCGCGGCTGGACCGCTACATCGGCTACTGGCAGCCCTACGCCACCAGCCACGACGCGCTGGACGCCGACACCGCGCTGCAGGAGGAGGTGCGCAACGTGGCGCGTGCGTTGGCGCAAGCCGTGGCTGCGCTGCGCACGGAGACATTGGCGGAGCCGGGCAGGGATTTGGCGCGGCCGCGGCCGAAGTGAGGCGGGGCGGCGCCCCTCAGCCGAGGCACGGCACACCGGCTGCAGGCATGAGCAGCACGCGGTTTGCCGCGAGGCAGGAGAAGAAGGGGGGAGGGGGCCGAAAAGGACCCCGGGCCCGAAGCCGCCATATTGGGGAAGGAGGGGAGGGAGACTGGCAGCGACGGTGGTGTGCCCGGGGCTGCCAACCATGAAGCACGGTCCGTGCCAGGACAAATGTCATGGGTGCTTCAGGCGCTTCCTCCCTTGTACGACAGGGGTTTGCTGCGCTAATGGAGGTCGGCCGGCCCCCTGCAATACCCCCGGCCGCAGCAGTGCTGTTTGACACTTCAATGACTTGCCCTGCTTTCGTGCCAGACGCGCCGGCGCAGCATCGGACGCGGCGGATGCGGGTCCTGCAGCGGCGTCTCGCCTGGCGGCGGGTCGTTGATCT
>JAEYPG010000482.1 GCA_023410975.1 Pseudomonadota bacterium | reverse complement strand
GGGCCTGCTATAGCGGCCCTGGCGAACGGGCCGCAGGCTTGCACGGCCCGCCTGCGTGCCATCACGGCTGCCAACGTCAGCGCCGCCCAGCAGGTCCCGTAAAGGCAAATCGTTCACAGCTTCTCAGCCGCTTGGCATCCTGTGCGCCACGCGGACAGCAGTGCCGCCAGCGTGTCCCGGTAGAGCCGCGGGCGCCAGCAAATGCCGGCCACGTGAGTACCGCGACTCGGCGGGCGACGCGGGCTGGGCCTCAGGCCGTGGGTGCGAGGCCCGCGCCCGAGCGGGCCGGACGCACCGTGGCGAGCAACCAGTACACGCCGCCGCCGATCAACACGCCGAAGAACCAGCCGTACGTCCCCCACCAGGCCGGCAGCAGCTTCGTGAAGACAGGCAGAAGCGTCGAGAACACGGCTCCCACGCCGGTGGCCGCCAGCGCATTGATGTTCCATCCGCCCTCGTAGCGATACGGCCGTGCTCGTCGTACAGGGCCTGTACGTCGATGCGGCCCTTGGCCACGAGGTAGTAGTCGACCAGGATGACCCCCAGCAGCGGTCCCATGGTGGCGCCGATGGCGTTGACGAAGTGCGCCGCGCCGCTCTCCCAGGGGGAGAACGGATAGAGCACGAGGGCAATGGCCGCCGCGATGTAGCCGCCCTTCTTGAAGTTGATGCGCCGCGGGAAGACGTTGCTGACGTCGAAGGCCGCGGAGACGAAGTTGGCCACCACGTTGATGCCCAGCGTGGCCACCATGAACGTCAGCGCGGCGATGCCGGCCAGCACCCAGCTGTCGAACTTGGCAGAGATCTGCTCAGGATGCAGCAGCACCTCGCCGTAGACCTGGAAGGCCGCGATCGTCGTCATGCCGGCCACCAGCGAGAAGGCGATCAGGTTGATGGGCAGCCCCCACAGGTTGCCCTTGCGCACCGCGGCCTTGTCCTTGGCGTAGCGCGAGAAGTCGCAGAAGTTGAGGTACAGGGCGGCGAAGTAGGTGATCCAGGTGGCGCCCACGGCCATCAGCGCCCAGAAGGAGCCCGGCTCGCCGGCGACGCCGGCGTCCTTGGTCTTCTCCAGCAGCACGTCCATGGGAATGCCGTGGCTTAGGCTGAAGCCGCCGGCCTTGACGATCAGCCCAACAGCCAGCACCAGCATGGCGATCCACACCGCCGGGCCGGCCCAGTCCTGGAACCTGCGCACGGTCTCCATGCCCCGCTGGATGATGAGCAGTTGCAGCGCCCAGACCAGCACGTAGCAGGCGAATTCCAGGCCCGAGTGGCCCAGGACGTGCACGTCACGGTGGAAGGCGAGCATCGACTCGTTGCGCACCAGCAGCGCCACCAGCGCGCCGGAGGCCGCGGCCGTCTGGGCGCCGTACCAGAAGCAGGCGACCACGGCGCGCACGAGGGCCGCCAGATTGGCGCCCCAGACGCCGAAGCTCGCGCGCGCCAGCACCGGGTAGGGCACGCCGGTCTTCTCGCCGGCGTAGCCGATGAGGTTCATGAGGAAGAAGATCACCAGCGACGACAGCCCGATGGCAAGCAGGAAGTTGGCAAAGCTGCCGCACAGCAGGAACAGGCTGGCCGCGAGGTAGTAGCCCCAGAGGCTGTGCACGTCGGAGGTCCAGACGTTGAAGATCGAGAAGGCGCCCCAGTGCCGCTCCCGGGCGGGGGCGAGGTCCTCGTTGTAGAGGTTTGGGCTGGGTGGGCGGACGTCCATCGTGACCTCCTGGTTCGCAAGCACCTGCACGACAAGGTGGGCCGGGAAGGTTCGGATGCCGAAGCGGCAGGCCCGCCGGCGCGGGCCTGCGCTTTCAGGCGCGCCGTTCCAGCCGCACGGGCGGCTGCCGGCGCGCGAGGGCGCCGGTCAGCGCTCCTTGCCCGCCTTCCACGCTGCCAGCAGCGTGTCGTAGGCGATGGTCTGGCCCCTGGGCTTCTCGTTGGCGAGCTTGGCCCAGGGCGCGGCCTTGGTGCTCAGGTACTTGGCCGGGTCGCCCTTGGGATTGAGCTTGGGCGCGCACTTGGCCATGCCTGCGCGCTCCAGCCGCGCCATCACCTGGTCCATCTCCTCGGCCAGGTTGTCCATCGCCGCCTGCGGCGTCTTCTCGCCGGTGACGGCGGTGGCCACGTTCTTCCACCACAGTTGCGCGAGCTTGGGGTAGTCGGGCACGTTGGTGCCCGTGGGCGACCACGCCACGCGCGCCGGCGAGCGGTAGAACTCCACCAGCCCGCCCAGCTTGGGCGCCATGTCCGTCATGGCCTTGCTCTGGATGTCGGACTCGCGGATCGGCGTGAGCCCGACCATCGTCTTTTTCAGCGAGGTGGTCTTGGCCGTCACGAACTGCGCGTACAGCCACGCCGCGGCGGTGCGGTTCTCGTCGTGGCCGGAAAAGAAGGTCCAGGAGCCCACGTCCTGGTAGCCGTTCTGCATGCCCTGCTTCCAGTACGGGCCGTTGGGTCCGGGCGCCATGCGCCATTTGGGCGTGCCGTCGGCGTTCACCACTGGCAGCCCCGGCTTGGTCATGTCCGCGGTGAAGGCGGTGTACCAGAAGATCTGCTGGGCGATCTGCCCCTGGGCCGGCACCGGGCCGGCCTCGCCGAAGGTCATGCCCATGGCCTCCTTGGGCGCGTACTTCTTCATCCAGTCCACGTACTTCGTCAGCGCGTACACCGCCGCGGGCGAGTTGGCCGCGCCGCCGCGCGCCACGCTGGCGCCCACGGGCGTGCACTTGTCGTCCGCCACCCGGATGCCCCACTCGTCGATGGGCAGGCCGTTGGGCGTGCCGATGTCGGCCGCCCCGGCCATGGACAGCCAGGCATCGGTGAAGCGCCAGCCCAGGCTGGGGTCCTTCTTGCCGTAGTCCATGTGCCCGTAGATCGGCTTGCCGTCGCTGGTCTTCACGTCGTTGGTGAAGAAGTCGGCGATGTCCTCGTAGGCGCTCCAGTTCAGCGGCACGCCCAGGTCGTAGCCGTACTTGGCCTTGAACTTGTCCTTGAGGTCCTGGCGGGCGAACAGGTCGGCGCGGAACCAGTAGAGGTTGGCGAACTGCTGGTCGGGCAGCTGGTAGAGCTTGCCGTCCGGGGCGGTGGTGAACTTGGTGCCGATGAAGTCCTTGAGGTCCAGGCCCGGGTTGGTCCACTCGCGCCCCTTGCCCGCCATGTAGTCGGTGAGGTTCATGACCTTGCCGTAGCGGTAATGGGTGCCAATGAGGTCGGAGTCGCTGATCCAGCCGTCGTAGATGCTTTTGCCCGACTGCATCGAGGTCTGCAGTTTCTCCACCACGTCGCCTTCCTGGATCAGGTCGTGCTTGACCTTGATGCCGGTGATCTCCTCGAAGGCCTTGGCCAGCGTCTTGGACTCGTACTCGTGCGTGGTGATGGTTTCCGACACCACGCTGATTTCTTTGACGCCCTTGGCCTTGAGCTTGTTGGCCGCGTCGATGAACCATTTCAGCTCCGCCATCTGCTGGTCCTTGCTCAGCGTGGAAGGCTGGAACTCGCTGTCGATCCATCGCTTGGCCTCGGCCTCGCCGGCCAGCGCCTGGCCCGCCAGCACGGTGCAGGCGGCACAAGCCAGTGCGGTGTAGCGCAGTCTCATCGTCGTCTCCTGTTTTCCGTGGCGCCCCTTGCTCAGGATCGCTGGCCCTGCGGCCCCGGGGTGCGAAGGGGCGGCAGGACCATCGCAAAACCGTGCGCGGCCTCAGCCGCGGCGCATGATCAGCACGAGGACCGCCATCGACAGCACGAAGCTGATCCACACGCTGGGCTCGCTGTCGAGCTTGAGCCACTGCTGCAGGCGGCCCGCCACGCCGACGAAGCCCAGGTTGACGTAGGCCGCCGCCAGCAGCCCGATGAAGAGCCGGTCGCCACGCGTGGTGGCGATGGGCAGGAAACCCTTTCGCAGCGTGGTGGGCGAGCGGATCTCCCACAGCGTCATGCCGGCCAGCAGCACCGCGATGGCACCGAAGAAGACGGCCACCGGCGTGGTCCAGACCATCCAGTCGAACATGGCGGCTCCCGTTTCAGACCCGGCCCATGGCGAAGCCGCGGGCGATGTAGTGGCGCACGAACCAGATCACGATCGCCCCGGGCACGATGGTGAGCGTGCCCGCGGCCGCCAGTACCGCCCAGTCCATGCCCGAGGCGCTGACGGTGCGCGTCATGGTGGCGACGATGGGCTTGGCGTTGACGCTGGTGAGCGTGCGCGCCAGCAGCAGCTCCACCCAGCTGAACATGAAGCAGAAGAAGGCGGCCACGCCCACGCCGGCCTTGATCAGCGGCAGGAAGATGGTCAGGAAGAAGCGCGGGAACGAGTAGCCGTCGATGTACGCCGTCTCGTCGATCTCGCGCGGGATGCCGCTCATGAAGCCCTCCAGGATCCACACCGCCAGCGGCACGTTGAACACCAGGTGTGCCAGCGCCACCGCCAGGTGCGTGTCCATCAGGCCCAGCGTCGTGTAGAGCTGGAAGAACGGCAGCAGGAACACCGCCGGCGGCGTCATGCGGTTGGTCAGCAGCCAGAAGAAGACGTGCTTGTCGCCCAGGAAGCTGTAGCGGCTGAAGGCATACGCCGCGGGCAGCGCCACCGTGACGGCGATGACGGTGTTGAGCGCCACGTAGATCAGGCTGTTGATGTAGCCCGAGTACCACGAGGGGTCGGTGAAGATGGTGCGGTAGTTCTCCAGCGTGAATTCCCGCGGCAGCACCGAGAAGCTGGAGAGGATCTCGGCGTTGGTCTTGAAGCTCATGTTGACCATCCAGTAGATGGGCAGCACGGCGAACACCAGGTACGCGAGCAGGAACAGGCTGCGCGGACGCACGCGCAGTCGGCTCAGCCGCCGCGCATGGGAGCGCGTGCTGGCGCTCGGTTGCAGGGCATCGACGCTAGCCATGAAAGCCCTCCGCCTTCTCTGCGCTGCCCACGCGCTGCATCCAGTTGTAGAGGACGAAGCACAGCAGCAGGATGATGAGGAAGTAGATCAGCGAGAACGCCGCGGCCGGTCCGAGGTCGAACTGGCCCACGGCCTTCTGCGTGAGGTACTGGCTCAGGAACGTGGTGGCGTTGCCCGGCCCGCCGCCGGTGAGCACGAACGGCTCGGTGTAGATCATGAAGCTGTCCATGAAGCGCAGCAGCACCGCGATCATGAGCACGCCGCGCAGCTTGGGCAGCTGGATGTAGCGAAACACGGCCAGTCGGCTGGCGCCGTCGATGCGCGCGGCCTGGTAGTAGGCCTCGGGGATGGAGCGCAGGCCCGCGAAGCACAGCAGCGCCACCAGCGGCGTCCAGTGCCACACGTCCATCACCAGCACGGTGAGCCAGGCGTCGGTGGCGCTGCCGGTGTAGCTGTAGTCCACGCCCAGGCGCGCCAGCGCCGCGCCCAGCAGCCCGATGTCGGAGCGGCCGTAGATCTGCCAGATCGTGCCGACCACGTTCCACGGGATCAGCAGCGACAGCGCCACCACCACCAGAACCGCCGACGCGCGCCAGCCCGTGGCGGGCATGCACAGCGCCAGCAGGATGCCCAGCGGGATCTCCACCAGCAGCACGGCCAGCGAGAAGCCCAGCTGGCGCACCAGCGCGCCGTGCAGCTCCTCGTCGCGCATGACGCTGGCGAACCATTCGGTGCCGACGAAGACGCGCCGCTCCGGCGAGATGATGTCCTGCACCGAGTAGTTCACCACCGTCATCAGCGGCAGCACCGCGGAGAAGGCGACGCACACGACCACGGGCAGGATCAGCAGCCAGGCCCTCTGGTTGACGGGCTTCATGCGATCAGCTCCTCGTCCTTGTAGAAGCAGGTGTGCGGCCCCAGCAGTTGCAGCCACACCGTCTCGCCGGCCCGCGGCGCGGGGAACTCGCGCGGCAGCCGCACGCGCACCGCGGCGGCGGCCTCGCCCTCAGCGGCCCCGGCCCCGGCCGTTACCAGCCAGGAGGTGCCGAGGTCCTGCACCTGTCGCACGGGCAGCGGCAGCGCGCCGGCAGCGCCGGGCTCTGCCAGGCGCACGTGCTCGGGGCGCACGCCCAGCGTGAACTCGCCCGCCTGCGCCAGACCGGCGGCCTCGGGGCCCCGGGCCCCCCCGGGGGCCCCCCCCCCGCCCCCCCCCCCGCGG
>JAEYPG010000492.1 GCA_023410975.1 Pseudomonadota bacterium | reverse complement strand
CGTCGTCGTCCAGGCTGCGCGCCACCGCTTCCAGGAAGGTGCGCCGGCTGCCGCCCTGGGCCGCGGCGCGCTTGGTGATGACGCGGGCGATGGGACCGATGTAGGTGGTCAGCACCCGTGTGGCGTGCTCCACGTCGGCCGGGGTGAGCGCCGGGCCGGTGGCGTCGAAAAGCGTGGGCGTGGGGGTGGGCGTGCCGCCGCCGACGGTGGCGGCCACGCCCACGGTGCCCGGTGCTGACGTCGCGGCGCGGCCCAGCACCGCGCGCAGGAAGGCCTCGCGCTCGCCGGGCTTGTCGATGCTCTCGGTCAGCGCCGCGGCCAGCGGGCCCAGCTGCTTGTGCTGCTGCGCGGCGCGGCGCACCAGCACCCGCGCCACCGGTCCCACGTAGCGCGCCAGCGCCAGCTCCACGTCCTTGAGCACCGGCGGACTCCAGCCCGTGGGCGGCGGCGTACTGGGCTGCGCCGGGCCCAGCGCGGTGGCCGGCGCCGGCGCGTGGAAGTGGCCGCCGTCCAGCGGCAGCGGCCGCAGCGGCTTGCCCGCGGAGATGACGGTGGACTCGGAGATCGTGTCCGCCAGCGGCAGTCCGTACTGCGCCAGCAGCGCGGCGCGGAAGGCCGCGGCGCTCTGGAAGCGCTCGGCCGGCGCCTTGGCCAGCGCCCGCGCCACCACCGCGTCGTACTGCGGCCAGCGGTGCTCCGGGTCCGCCACCGAGGGCGGGTCGGGGTCGTGGTAGCAGACGTCGTGCATCACCGCCTCCAGCCGGCCGCGGAAGGGCGGCTGGCGCGCCAGCAGGTGATAGAAGAGCACGCCGGCGGAGAAGATGTCGATGCGGTGGTCCAGTGCGCCGCCCAGGTAGAACTCCGGCGCGATGTAGCCCGGCGTGCCCATGATGATGTTGGTGCGCGTGCGGTCCGCGGACTCGATGCGGGCGATGCCGAAGTCGGTGAGCTTGATGCGCCCGCTGGGCATCACCAGGATGTTGGCGGGCTTGATGTCGCGGTGCCAGATCTCGTGGCTGTGCGCGTACTCCAGCGCATCGAGCAACTGCGCCATGGTGCTCACCGCGTCGCGCTCGTTGAAGGCGGTGTTGCGGTCCAGGTACTCGCGCAGGCTGTGGCCCTGCACGTACTCCATGGCGATGTAGGCGTAGGCGCCATCCTCGCCGTACTCGTACACCGAGACGATGCCCGGGTGGCTCAGCGTGCCCGCGGCCTGCGCCTCGCGGCGAAAGCGCTCCGACAGCGACTGGGCCTTGTCGTCGTCCTCGATCAGCTCCTTGTGGATGGTCTTGATCGCCACCGGGCGCTTGATGACCGGGTCGTAGCCGCGGTAGACGATGCCCATGGCCCCCCGGCCGATCACCTCGGTGATCGGGTACTTGCCCAGGCGCTGGGGGATGGCCATGTCTTGTGCGGCGCGCGGCGCGCGTCCTTCAGCCGTCGAGCATCTTCATCGCCTGGACCATGCTGGTGCGCATGCGGGCGATGGAGCGCGCGAGCACGCCGATCTCGTCGTTGGCGGTGCGCTCGAAGTCGGGGATGTCCAGCTCGCCCAGGCTCACGCGGTCGGCGAAGCGCGAGAGGTGGTCCACCGGGCGGATCACCATGGCCCACAGCATCAGGTTGAGCACCACGCCGATGGCCAGGAACACGCCCGCGATCGAGCCCATGAACACCGTGTAGACGCGCTCCGCGCGGTCCAGCGCCACCTTGGTGGGCACCGAGATGATCTGCGCGCCCACCACCTCGTTGAGGTTCCAGCCGAAGCCGTTGGCCGGGCCGTAGCGGTCCACCAGCGTCTTGGGCGCCACCTCCACGGAGCTGTGGCAGCGCAGGCAGGTGGGGCTGCCCACGCGGATCGGGCGCGCCACGTAGAAGGAGCGCCCCGTGGGGGTCTCGCGGTCGCCGATGAGCTCGGTGGCCTCGGCGTTGCCGCGGAACTGCGTGACGATGTCGGCCTCCCATTCCACGGCGCGGTCGCGCGGGTTGGTCGGGTTGAGCACCGCCTCCTTGTAGCCGTACTCGTCGTGCTTCTTGCGCAGGTCGTTGAACACCTCGGTGGCCGAGTACGCGGGGATGGTCTGCGGCAGGAAGGTGTATTTCATCTGCGTTTCCAGCAGCGGCCCGATCTGCGACGAGGTGTAGTTGCGCGTGGCCAGCGCGGTGTCCATCAGCAGCCGCGCGCTGCCGGCGATCTCCTCGCGCGCGTTGCGCTCCAGCAGCCGCCAGGACACGAAGCCCGTGGCGGCGAAGCCCAGGGCGAAGATCAGCACGAACACCAGGTTGAACTTCAACAGCAGCTTCACGGCGCGCCTCCATCAACGCGGGCCTGCCGGGGCGCCGGGGTGGGCTTGGGCAGGTATTTCTCGGGGAAGAGGATCCGGTCCCATTCGGGATGGGCCGCGAGGTTGGACACCAGCGCGGCGCGGAACGCGGGCTCCCGGGCCTTGGACTTCCAGCGCTGCACCAGCGGCTTGCGCAGCGCGGGCTCGGCCTTGAGCCAGGGCTCCACGTCGGCATAGCCGAAGTCCGGCGCCGCCTTGGGCGCGATGGCCTGGTCGCGCCAGCGCTCGGCGCGCAGCGGCAGCGAGTCGCGGAAGGGCCGCGGCATCTCCTGCAGCAGCCCGGAGGTGGCAGCCGAAACCAGTTCGCCGCGCGTGCCGGCCTTGCGCTGGTAAAGCGAGCCCTCGCTCAACGACAGCGGCGCGGGGGCCGCGCCGGCACCGCGCTCGCCCACGCGCACCGGGCCGCCTTCGACGAACAGCGTCTGGGCCGTGGGCAGCACGTGCAGCACCACGGTACCCGGCGCGGACTGCAGCTCGACCCAGGGCGTGCGCACGGCCAGCGGCACGGCCTTGCCCTCGGGCGTGGGCAGCCGCACCTTGGCCCAGCCCTGCAGCAGGTACAGCGAGCGCTCGCTTGTCGCTGGCAGAAAAGCCCGCGTGGACGGGCCGAATTGCGCCACGCTGCGGTCGGCGAACTCCATCTGCAGGAACGCCGAAGGCGCGGTCTCGACGATGTCCCCGGGCGCCAGCGCCAGGCCTTCGGCCGCCAGCACGCGGCCCGCGCCGCGGTAGACCAGCGCCTCGCCTTCGAGGATGGTGATGCCGCCCGGGGCGTCGGCGGCGGCGGCGTCCAGCGGCGCCGCGAACGCTGCGATCAGCATGAGTGCACGCAACATGGCGCTGGCCTCCTGCAATCCCCGAGCTGGGTTGCCAATGAATTAGGACCCCGAGCATGAGCACTGTCAATTGAACTTCCGACACCCCGTGGAGGGGCCCTTGCGGTGGTCCTGCCCTGTGCGCGAGCGCCTTTGAAGGCGGCAGTAGCATGGTCCGCAGTGCTTGTGTTGCACCACCGCCCCGGGGGTTCAAAACCATGCTGATCCGAGTGCTCTCCCATGGCGGCCAGCCGCTGCCGGCGCCCTCGGCCGCCCGCTTCGACGCGGCTGGCGGCTTCATCGGGCGCGGAATCGACTGCACGCTGGTGCTGCCCGACCCGCAGCGCCTGATGTCGCGCCGGCACGCGCAGGTGAGCTGGCGCGAAGGGCGCTTCTTCATCCGCCAGCTCGGCGCCAACCTGGCGCTGGAAGTGGACGGCCGCCCGCTGGGCCTGGAAGCCGAGGTCGAGCTGGCGCCGGGCATGAGCCTGCGCATCGGCGCCTACCTGATGGAAGCCGAGGGCGACCCCGCCGCGGCCGCCACACCGCAGCCGCTCCAGGACCTCGCCGCGCCGGCGCCACCGGCTCCCGTGCCCGCCCCTGCCCTGCCCGCGACGCCGTCTCTTGCCGCGGCACCGGCCGCCCGCCCCAGTGCCTTCAGCGAGGTGCTGGGCGAAGGCGCTGCGCCACCGGCCGATGTGGATGCGCCCGCACCCATGCCGCCGATCGCGGCCGGCACACCGCCCGCCGATCCCGCCGCGGCGGCGCTGCTGGCGGCGCTGTACGCCGGGCTGGAGATGCCCGTGCCGCCGGCGCCCACGCCGCAGGAGACGAACCTCGTCGGGCGGCTGCTGCACGCGGCCATCGGCGGGCTGCTGCAGCTGCTGGCAGCACGCCACGTGGCCAAGCGCGAGCTCGGCGCCGCGGGCACGCGGCTGCAGACGCGCGAGAACAACGCATTGAAGTTCTCGCCGGACGTGGACACTGCCCTGGCGCACCTGCTGGGCCCGGCGCGCCGGGGCTTCATCCCGCCGCTGGCGGCGGTGCGCGAGGCCTTCGAGGACGTGCGCACGCACGAGATCGCGCTGCTGGCCGGACTGCGCGCGGCGCTCGACGCGCAGCTCGCGCGGCTGGCGCCGCAGTCGCTGGAGGAGCAGCGCGCCGCGCGCGGCGGCTGGAGCGCGCCGCTGGACGTGTGGCGCAAGGCGCAGCTGTGGGACCGCTACTGCGAGCTGCATGCGCAGGCGCTGGCGGAGCTGCAGGAGCAGACCGACCCGTTCTCGGCCCGCGCCTTCCTGGAGGCCTACGAGGCGCAGCGGGAAAAACTCTCGCGCCAGCCGGGCGGGCAATGACCCGCGTCAATCCCGCCCCTGAAGGCCATGGCTACAATGGCGGCCTTTCCGAGGAGCGTTGCAAGGTCCCGAGGTCGGCATGACCGGGGCCCCAGGCTCGGAAACCTTCCCCAAGAAGCAACCGCGCTCACCCGCAACGTCCAACAACGTGGGTGAGTCCCTCTTCACGGTTGCGTGCGCGTTGCGGGCTCTGCACTGGAGACCCCATGAACGCCGTTCTCAAGCCCACCCAAGACTACGTCATCGCCGATGCCTCGCTGGCCGATTGGGGCCGCAAGGAAATCCGCATCGCCGAGACCGAGATGCCCGGCCTGATGGCCATCCGCGAGGAATTCGCCGCGCAGCAGCCGCTCAAGGGCGCGCGCATCACCGGCAGCCTGCACATGACCATCCAGACCGCCGTGCTGGTGGAGACGCTGCAGGCGCTGGGTGCCGAAGTGCGCTGGGCCTCGTGCAACATCTTCTCCACCCAGGACCACGCCGCCGCCGCGCTGGTCGCCAAGGGCACCCCGGTGTTCGCCTACAAGGGCGAGACGCTCAAGGACTACTGGGACTACACGCACCGCATCTTCGACTTCGGGCCCAAGGGCAGCGGGGGCGAAGGCCCGAACATGATCCTGGACGACGGCGGCGACGCGACGCTGCTGATGCACCTGGGCAAGAAGGCCGAGAAGGACCCCTCCGTCATCGCCAACCCCGGCAGCGAGGAAGAGCGTGAGCTCTTCGCCGCCATCCAGGCCAAGCTGGCCGAGGACGCCACCTGGTACAGCCGCAAGTCCGCCCACATCATCGGCGTGACCGAGGAGACCACCACCGGCGTGCACCGCCTCAAGGAGATGAGCGCCAAGGGCACGCTGCTGTTCCGCGCCATCAACGTCAACGACTCCGTCACCAAGAGCAAGTTCGACAACCTCTACGGCTGCCGCGAGTCGCTGGTGGACGGCATCAAGCGCGCCACCGACGTGATGATCGCCGGCAAGGTCGCCGTGGTGTGCGGCTACGGCGACGTGGGCAAGGGCTCGGCCCAGGCGCTGCGTGCGCTGTCGGCCCAGGTGTGGGTGACGGAGATCGACCCGATCAACGCCCTGCAGGCCGCCATGGAAGGCTTCAAGGTCGTGACGATGGACTGGGCAGCCGACAAGGCCGACATCTTCGTCACCACCACCGGCAACCGCGACGTCATCACCTTCGAGCACATGGCCGCCATGAAGGACCAGGCCATCGTGTGCAACATCGGCCACTTCGACAACGAGATCCAGGTCGCCAAGCTGGAGCAGCAGTGCAAGTGGGAGGAGATCAAGCCGCAGGTGGACCACGTCATCTTCCCTGACGGCAAGCGCATCATCCTGCTGGCCAAGGGCCGCCTGGTGAACCTGGGCTGCGCCACCGGCCACCCCAGCTTCGTGATGAGCTCCTCCTTCGCCAACCAGACCATCGCGCAGATCGAGCTGTTCACGCACAGCGACGCCTACGACGTGGGCAAGGTGTACGTGCTGCCCAAGCACCTGGACGAGAAGGTGGCCCGCCTGCACCTGAAGAAGGTCGGCGCGATGCTCACCGAGCTGACCGACGAGCAGGCCGAGTACATCGGCGTGCCCAAGCAGGGCCCGTACAAGCCCGACACCTACCGCTACTGATCCAGTAGCCGCCGCACCGAAGGAGCGCAGGCCATGCGAGTGGACCAGCTGCTGGTGCAGCGCGGCCTGGCCCCCAGCCGCTCCGCGGCGCAGCGCCTGATACAGCGCGGCGCCGTGCGCTGGCTCGGCGCCGCGGGCTGGGTGACGCCGCGCAAGGCCGGCGACGAGGTGGGCGAGCACTGCGAGCTCGAGGTTGCCGACGACGCCGAGCTGCGCTGGGTCTCGCGCGGCGGTCTCAAGCTCGAAGGGGCGCTGGCCGCCACCGGCTTGCAGCTCGCCGGCCGCTGCGCCCTCGACGTGGGCCAGAGCACCGGCGGCTTTACTCACGTGCTGCTGGCGCACGGCGCCGGCAGCGTCGTGGGCATCGACGTCGGGCATAGCCAGCTGCACCCCAGCCTGCGTGCCGACGCGCGCGTGCGCGCCTTCGAGGGCGTGAACGCGCGGCAGTTGACGGCGCAACAGCTGGGCGACGCCATGCCGGCCGAGGGCTTCGGCTTCGTCACCGGCGACCTGAGCTTCATCTCGCTGACGCTGGTGCTGCCTGCGCTCAGCCCGTTGCTGGCCCCCGGCGCAGACCTGTTGATGCTTGTAAAACCGCAGTTCGAGCTGCAGCCGGCGGACATCGGCAAGGGCGGGCTGGTGAAGGACGCCGCGTCCTATGCGCGCGTGGAGCAGCGGCTGCGCCAGGCCTGCGCCGAGGCCGGGCTGCAGGTGCAGCGCTGGCTCGACAGCCCCGTGACCGGCGGCGACGGCAACCGTGAATTCTTCGTGTGGGCACGGCCCGCACGCCAGGGAGACCACACATGACTCAACCCGTGACGCGGGACGTTCCGCTCAGCCTTGAGTTCTTCCCCCCCAAGACGCCCGAGGGCGTGGTGAAGCTCGCCGCCGTGCGCGAGCAGCTGTATGCGTTGAAGCCCGAGTTCTGCTCCGTGACCTACGGCGCGGGCGGCTCCACGCAGAGCGGCACGCTGCAGACGGTGCGCTCCATCCTGGCCGAGGGCCAGCAGGGCGCACCGCACTTCTCGTGCATTGGCGCCAGCCGCGAGTCGATCCGCGCGCAACTGGCCGAGTTCAAGGACGCGGGCATCAAGCGCATCGTGGCGCTGCGCGGCGACCTGCCCAGCGGCTTCGGGGCGGGCGCGCTGGGCGAGTTCCGCTACGCCAGCGACCTGGTGCGCTTCATCCGCGAGGAGACGGGCTCGCACTTCACCATCGAGGTGGGCGCCTACCCGGAGATGCACCCGCAGGCGCGCTCGCCGCGCGCGGACCTGCTGGCCTTCGCCACCAAGGTCGAGGCCGGCGCCGACGCAGCCATCACGCAGATGTTCTTCAACGCGGACAGCTATTTCCGCTTCGTGGACGAGGCGCGCGCGCTGGGCGTTCAGATTCCGGTCGTGCCGGGGATCATGCCCATCACCAATGCCAGCGGCATCCTGCGCTTTGCCGACGCCTGCGGCACCGAGGTGCCGCGCTGGATGCGGTTGCGGCTGGAGTCCTTCGGCGACGACACGGCCTCCATCAAGGCCTTCGGGCTGGACGTGATCACGGCGCTGTGCGAGCGGCTGCTCGATGCCGGCGTGCCCGCGCTGCACTTCTACACCATGAACCAGTCCGCCGCGGTGCTGGAGCTGTGCCGCCGGCTGGGCCTGGGCCGCTGAGTTTGATCTCGATCAGGTGCAGCAGGCCTGCCGTGGTGCGTCCGCAACAACCCCCGGTGGACCTTGCTGCAGCTCAATTCGGCCCGTAGACCCGGCGCGCCTAATTCTCCTCAGCCAAACGGCTTTACCCCGTATCGAGGAGAAGAGGACATGAAAAAGCATCTGATCGCCCTGGCCGCCGTTGCCGCCGCCCTGGCCGCTCCCCTGGCCCAAGCCCAGGACACCGGCTCCTGGATCGTGCGTGGCCGCGTGCTGCACCTGGATGCGGCCAACAAGGGCAGCGTCGCTGACGTCAGCGGCATCACGCTGGAGAACAAGACCTTCCCCGAGGTCGACATCAGCTACTTCTTCACGCCCAACCTGGCCGCAGAGCTGGTCCTGACGTACCCGCAAAAGCATGATCTGATGGCTGGTGGCGCAGCGATCGGCTCCATCAAGCACCTGCCGCCGACGCTGAGCCTGCAGTACCACATTACCGGCCTCCAGGGCTTCCGCCCCTACGTCGGTGCCGGCATCAACTACACCCGTTTCTCCGGCTTCAAGCTCAACAGCGGTGCGGCCACTGACGTGGACAAGAACAGCTTCGGTCTGGCCATCGGCGCCGGCGCCGACATTCCCCTGTCCGGCGGCTGGCTGCTGAACGTGGACCTCAAGAAGGTCCAGATCCGCGCCAAGGACGTGACTGCAGGCGGCGCCAACCTGGGCACTCTGAAGGTGGACCCGGTGCTGTTCAGCCTGGGCGTGGGCTACCGCTTCTAAGCAGCTCCTGCTCCAACGAGAACGGCGGCCCGCGGGCCGCCGTTTTTCATGGCCGTTGCGCCGTCGATCAACGCTTGAGGTCGGGCGCGGGATGCTCCGAGTCGGGCGACTGCCAAGCCAGCCCGTCCTCGTTGAGGATGGCGTCCAGCGGCACGTCGTGCGGCTCGGGCTTGAGCCACGGCACCCAGCCGTGCGTGTAGGCCAGGCCCACGGTGTAGGGACGCGGCTGCAGCGCCGCCAGCGTGCGGTCGTAGAAGCCGCCGCCGTAGCCCAGGCGCACCCCGCCCGGCCCGTAGCCCACGCAGGGCACCAGCAGCATCTCGGGCTGGAAGCTCTCGGTGTCCTTGGGCTTGGGAATACCGAAGGCGTCTTCCTCCATCGGGCAGCCGGGCCACCAGACGTGGAAGCGCAGCTGCTTGGTCTCGCGGTCGATCACCGGCAGCCCGATGCGCCGCCCCGGCTCGGCCTCGCTCCAGCGGTAGAGCGCGGGCAGCGCGTCGAACTCGCCCTTGATGGGCCAGTAGGCGCCGATGGCCGTCTCCTTGCGCGTCACCAGCCACACCCGCAGCACCTGCTGCAGGTACTGCGCGCGCTGCAGCCGGTCCACCAGCGACTGGCGCTCGGCCTGGAGCTGGCGGCGCAGCAGCGTCTTGTCTCGCGAAAAGTCCAGCGGCAGGGACGGGGGCGAAGTCATGGCGGCGGCGGCGGTGTGGCAGGGGCCGCCATTGTGCCGGCAGCGGCTTGCGCGGGCCTTTTGCGGGCGCAGGCAGCCCCAGCAAGCACCCCTCTCAGCAGGCC